>CAYRLM010000018.1:0-19691 GCA_964425035.1 uncultured Ruminococcus sp. | reverse complement strand
TAGAAATTGTTCTGTGCCGACAGCACACTTTCGGCAGGAAGTATTCTGCCACGCTCGGCGGCTGTTTCGGCGGTATTTACGCTTTCGCCGAGAACCGTGTCACCCTGCACCGTGTTCTGCACGAAATTGCTTGCAACATTACCGCCATAATAAAAATGCTCTCCGTAAACCTGCGGCGAATAGCTTGCCGCACTTCTGCGGAAATTCTCAATCGACGAACCGTTATTCACGGGTCTGTTCAGGCTATTTGCGTTATTGATTGTCCGGGAATAATTCATGAAGTCGGCAACAGCTTTCCGAAGCTGTTTCGCCGATGTTTGACCGGACAAACGATTATAATTATTGAAATTCTCAATATAGTCAGAATACCCGGCTATATTTTTTATAATGCCGGAATCAGGCAGAGTTCCTGCCGCCTGCATAACCGGCGAAGTATTATTTCTCTCAAATGCCGCAGCGTCGCCGATGTATTTTGAAATCCTTTTTTGCAGTCCGCCCTGCATTTGCCCGACAATATCATTTACAAATCCATCTTTGAGCAGAACCTCCCTGTTCCCGTCAAAAACATATTTGGAAATCCGTGAAGCAAGACTTCTTACCGCTTGCTCGGATTTCTGAACAAGCACTCCCGAAGCGTTTTCGGAAACGTCATACTCTGTCACGGTGCTTCTGTCCGCAAAGCGATATTCTCCTATACCCGAGGAAATATTTTCGGAAACCCCGAAATTGTTAAAAAACACAGAATTGTCGGAAATAACGGAATTATCCGAAACAGCAGGCTGAACGGTCAGAGTTCGCTCCGCTGCCGAATTTGCCGTGAAAGCGGTTTTCTCAACGCTGTTTGAGTAAATATATCCCAAAATCTCGGCAGCCTCAACGGCAGCTGAAATTATTTTTTCATTATTCAACGCTTCCCTGGTTATCGCCTTGGGAGCATTGCCGCCGTAAACCTCTCTTTGAAGCAGGGTTCTGATTTCTTCGGCGTTTTTTTCCGAATAAAAATTCCTTACAAGCTCCGCATTTTCCGCTGTTTTTCGGATGTCGGATTTATCCGCGGAATTATGCGCCGCACGCTCCAGAAGAAGCTGCGCCTTGCGGACAAAATCGCTTTCCGTTGACACGTCGCTATGAGTAAACAAGTCATAGCTTTCATATGCGGTTTTTTGTATTTCTGCTCTTACGGTACCGATATCGGCGCCTTTGTTCAGCATAGAAACAAGCTTTTCCGCAGCCGCAGCCTCGGCTCTGTACGCTGCGGAGGAATTGCTGCGCTCCCTGCGAACCGATTGCGCTGCGCACATTTCGATTACTGCGGAAATACTCTGCTCAAAGTGCGAAATATCCGTCCCGTTCCTGCGTGTTTCCTTGTCGACATAGGACGAACCCGACGCAGCGGTTTTGTCGGCAGACTTAATAAGCAGCCTTACCTTTTCGGCAGACCTTCTGTCATTTATGCGTTCATATTCCGAGGTAATTCTGTCAAGAAGAATTCTGTTCGTATCGCTTATCTTTTTTTCTTCGGAAACAGCGTGGACAACGCTGCTCAGTATTAACGCAAGGTCATTGCCGTTAAATGCTACCGCACCGTTCTTCTCTGAAGGAAGCAGCTCCGTAATGCGTGAAATTTCCTCGCTGAAACGGATTTTTTCCATAAGCTCTCTTGCAATTTTTGACGGCAGTCCTGCGCCGCTGTGTTTTCCCGACGCGGAAATCAAGTTGTGATATAAAACAAAACCGGGCTGATTGTTTGAAATCAGCCTACTAATCTTTTTTTCTGAAAAAAGCTGGAGAATAATCTGCTGAGAGAAATTGTTGACAATCACAGAATTTCTTCCTGTGTCGGGCAATTCTTTTTGTTCCTCAAGGAAAACAAGACTGAGCCTTTGCCACAGCGAGTATACCCTTTCGGAGTACCTCTGCCCAACTTCCTCGGAAAACGCATTTTCGCCGGCATACGGTACGCACAGCGTTCGTATTCCCTTCAGAACCCCTATTGAGGAATAAGACGGCATTCTGCCATGCTGTACTATGTTATTCATGCCGACCGTTCCTCCTTTCGGGATTTTTTCATAAAACGTAAAGTATTTCTCCGTGTGTGAATTCTATTGATGTAATAGACACCGATTCGCTCAGGGCGTTCATCGGAGAATAGTCTATTTTCACCGGCAGAACTCCCGTAACCGTCCATATTTTCACAGGCTTCCTGTCTGCGCTGAGCATTGTCACAATCATCGGGTATCTCTGCTGAATTCCGTACTGAACGGACGAAAACCAGACCGAAAGCGGTTCTGCGGTCATTGTTCCTCTTTGAAGAACAATATTGCTGTATTTAAGCCCCACCGGGAACTCAACATTTCCGGTGAAATTTCCGCCCTCTCTGTAATGCTCCATTTCCATCTCAACGCCAAGTCCAGATACAGATGTGAAATTGCCGGACAGCTCGATAGGAGCAACGAACACCTGAAAATTGCTTCCCGTATGCTTTTCTGCCATTGCCACTCCCCCGACCGTTTAGGCAACACCGCACAATTACCGGCTATCGCCTTTGCCGCACACTTGCTTACATATTTTCCGTCATCTTGCACAATTCGTCCTAGCAAGGCGTCAGCCTTGCGTCGTCCTCATTGTACAATCTGACGAAAAATCTGTCTGCGCAATCGCACGACAATAATCATGCGGTGTTGCCTTTACTACTTCTCAAAAATATTCTTCTTTTCTTTTTGTCCGCTGAGCTTCTTGTTGATTCTTGAAACCTCGCCGCACCACCTGCGGCGTTCCTTGTGGTCAAGGCTCATTACTTCCTCATGCGACCAATGAAGATAATATCCCAGAAAAGACATTTCTTCATAGAGCTTATCTTCGGGATACAGAACAAGCTCTACTTTTCTAAAAAATCCAAGGGCAGTTCAAATTCCGCCTGACACTTGGGGCAAACCACCTTATAGGACGGTATCTCCTGCATATTTATTCTCTGATACAAATCCTGCAAAAACGCCATATCTATGGTAAAAAGGTTTTCGATAACCTTATTGTTTATTGCCTGAAGCGTACCGAGCTTTGTAACCACTCTCGAAAGCAGGATAATGGTGAGATAGCCCGGATTCTGCTGTACTCTCGGGTCGCGGAGCGGCATTATTTCGTCCGCCGCTGTCGCAAGGCGCATTACGCCTTTTTTATGTACGTCGCCGTTCTGGTCAACATATCCTCTCGGAAGCTCAAATTCATATTCCGTCTGAAAGCTCATTGAAATATCTCCTTGTTATTTGAATTATGTATCGGACAAGGCGCATCAATCAAGATGCGCCCTCTCCGATACACTCCGCCTAAGCGGAGCATATCTTTGTATTTTAACGAATATCTGCGTATCAGATCAGTTCTCGGAAGGCGTAGCGGAATCGGTAGAGCCGCCGTCAATTCTGTTTACGCCCTCATGACAGATCTCAAGCGTTTCGATAGCAACCTCTCCGCCAAGACCGTTGAGTTCGGGTGCAGTGTAATGAGTCGGCCACGCATTGATGATTTCCCAGCTCGGCCCCTCCGCTCCCGTGTCGTCAAGGAGCTTTATGGTGATGGTTCTGCGCTGAATACCCGTAGGGCCTGAGGTGTTGTCGGAAGCGACGGTGTGCAGCCACTCCATCATTTCCATAGAACCGATAACGCCCCATTTGAGAGTGATGTTGCCGTACTTGGTAAGTCCTGCGAGCTTTCTCGGAGTTGTACGAACTTCGTTTCCCTCTCTGTATTCAATTACATCGACGGAAATATCCGCACCGGAAACCTCGCTGAAGCCTGCTGACTCAGTGCCATTAAATTCAACCTTGTACCTGAAATTCTTAAACGGATATCTAATGTCCGGCATTTACTTTCATTCCTTTCCTATAAAATTAACCGTTGCTTTCACTGGTATACTGACCAATTCTGAAGATTACGAACTCGGCAGGCTTTACGGGAGCAACGCCGATGACGCAGATAAGACGGCCGTTGTCGATATCGTCCTGAGTCATGGTGCTTCTGCCTATCTCTACAAAGAAAGCCTCGGAGGGAGTTGTGCCGGCAAGTGCGCCGGATCTCCAGCAGCTGGAAAGGAACATCTCGATGGTTCTCCTAACTCTGCCCCAGAGAGCCTCGGTATTGGGCTCGAATACAACCCAGTTTGTGTTTGCCCTGATAGACTCCTCAAGATAGATGAACAGTCTGCGGACGTTGATATACTTCCAAGTAGCATTGGAGGTAGCGGTTCTTGCGCCCCATACTCTTATGCCTCTTCCGGGGAAAGAGCGGATAAGATTAATGCCTCTCGGATTGAGCAAATCCTGCTCAGCGGTATTATAGCTGCTTGCAAGACCCGTGCAAGCTCTTACAACCTCGTTTGCGGGAGCCTTATGTACGCCGACGGTGTTGTCGGTGCGAGCGTAAATGCCGAGCATAGAGCCGGACGGAGGCGCAATGATATTCTTCTTTGACAGCGGGTCGAAAATCTGAATCCAAGGGTGATAGAACGCAGCGTAGTTGGAGTCGAACATATCTCTGTATTCAATCAGCTCGTCTGTCTTTTTCCTGTCCTTAGGCATATCCAGAACGGCGAAACGGCTCTTCAAATTCTCGCAGTGTGCGATAAGCGACATCTGAACCTCGGGAATTGTAATTCCGGGAACAGCCATCAGACTCACGTCGGAGTTCTCGATAAACGCCTGAATACCGGAACGCTTGCCGGGACCGCCGTCTGCGCCGATATATTCCGCAGCGCCTACGCCCGCGACATTACCGTCGGTACCGCCGGAGAGCTGCATAATCATAGCATCTCCCTTGCCGCCGACCGCCTCAAAGGGAGCGGCGATGGCGTTTGACGCAGCGGGTGTGGGTGCAGGTGCGGGAGAATCCTTCTTGTCCTTGTTATCCGCTGCGGGCTTGGGAGCAGCCGGAGCCGCTGCCGCCTTGGGTTCGCCTATCGCAACGGTTACAAGCTCACTCTTGGACATTCTGGAAACAACGTAATCGGGAGATTCCGTGTTCAGGGAAACGAACAGATAATCCTCCTTAACATCGCCGTATTTTACCGAAACATCGATTTCACAGGATTTGATAAACTTTGTGGGAACAAGATTCTTGTCGATAATAGAAGGATTTACGGTATTCTCAAATGTAATAACCTTTTCCTCAATAGCAACAATTCTGTTGTAAACGGAGCTTGTTCCGTTTGCAAACTCTACAACATCGCCGATAGTAAAGCCGTCTACGCTTCTGACCGTTGCGGAATTTCCGTCAACCTCGTAAACCTGCGTCTTGACGCGGGAAACGGGAGATACCGTAACCTTAATTCTGTTGCCCCATTCGCCCGGATTTTTTGCCTTAAAGCTGAGTATAGAATCCGAGTTGGTTGCGGCAGCCTTTGCGTCGGCAGGGCATACGCGCATTACGAACGCTCTTGAACCGCCGTTGATAAAGAAGTGCTCTACTGCGTAAGGAAGAAAACGCTTATCTGCGAATTTGGTTTCGGACAGGTATCCGCCGAAAATACGAATATAGTCGCTGAAGCTTGTTACAAGCTGCGGCTTTCCGATAACATCGCCTTTTTCGGCAAGTCCGACAAAGCCTGCGGTACTCGTGCCTACGCCTTCCATAGGTACGGCGCCCGACTCGTATTCCTCAACATAAACACCGGGGGATAAATACTCTGGCATAGCTCGTTTCTGATTTCATTCAATCCGCAGCCTATAATCATGCAATCATTCCGGGGAATTTGACAGTTTCGATAGGTTTATTCTGACGGATAATCACAATGAAAATCAGTGCCTCCTCTCGTAAAAAGATAATATTTAGCAATCTGTCTGAACAGATAAAGCTACTTCCGCAAAGCCCGTATCAAATACGGACTGCTCTGCCCGCTTATATGCGGACAAGCTCCTTGAGTTCCTTGTCATTTTTCGCCGAAAACCATATCGGCATATTCCTTCAAATCCTCACGAAGCACAACTACATTGTTCTTTCGCTGTTCGGAAACAACGCTTGAAATCAAGTGCTTCATGGATACGGGGCTGCTCTCCGCCGCCGCAAGGAATGCGGCGTGTACGGCGCAGTTCTTGATGTTTCCTCCGGCAAGCTTGAAGCTTTTCGCCAGAAAATCGAAGTCGATGTCATCGCTTATCGGTGCGCCGGTATCCAGCATTTTCTGCCAAAGAAGCTTTCGCGTCGAAGCGTCGGGAAACGGAAAGGAAATAACGAAGTTTATTCGCCGCATAAAGGCTTCGTCTATATTCTGAAGCAGGTTTGTCGCCATAAGAACCACTCCGTCATAATCCTCCATTTGCTGGAGAAGATATGCGGTTTCTATGTTGGCGTGCCTGTCGTGGGAATCTTTTACCTCCGAACGCTTTCCGAAAAGAGCGTCCATTTCGTCGAAAAACAGTATGCAGTTTGCGTTCTTCGCCTCCGTAAACACCTGCCGCAGGTTTTTTTCGGTTTCGCCGATATACTTGCTGACAATCTGCGAAAGCTGTATTTTATACATCTGCATATGCAGCTGGTTGGTGACAACCTGCGCCGCCATGGTTTTACCCGTTCCGGGAGGACCCGAAAAAAGCACGGACAAGCCTCTGCCATATGCGGCTCTTTTGCCCAGTCCCCACTCGTTATACACGGTATGGCGGTATTTCACATGAGTGCAGGCTTCCTTCAGCTGCCGAACCTCGCTTTCGGGGAGTACAAGGTCATCCCATGAGTATGCGGGCTTTATCGGCGTCGCAAGCGTGTTAAGTCCCGCTACAACCTGGTCATAGCAGCATTTGTGCAGCGTTTCCTCAGAAATAAGTTTTTCGCCCGAAAATTTTGCCAAATCTGTGCTTCGCCGGACTGCGGCGGCAATCTGCCCGGGAGTAAATCTAAACTTTGCCGCCATTTCCTTTGGATCAGCGGCAAAACTGCGCTCCTGCCCGTTCATGAAGCTGTCCCAGAGGACAAGGCGCGTGGCTTCGTCGGCTTCGGGCAGCACGAAATCTATTTTAACCATGCTTTCGCAAGGCTGAGCGTCCTGCCACTTTTCCGTACACGTCACAAAGACGTGACTTCCCAGAAATTCCCGACAGCTCTCCAATGCCGCAGCAAACTCGGACAGCTTGCCGCTGTCCTCGTCTTGAAGAAAGCACTCAAACCCTGTGAAGCAAATCGCTCCGCCATACAGAGTTCGTTCGCAGACAGCGGCATATACCGCTTCGCAAATGCTGTCGCTTCGACAAATTTCCGCCGAATCCGCAAACAGAATGTTTTCATTCAGGCGCTTTGCGCAGTGCCTTGCAAGGAATCGTCTGCCGCTCCCCTTCGCTCCCGAAAGGCATATAATCGCCGTTTTGTCGAAGGCGCTTTTTGCCGCGGCGCATATGCAGTCGAGAATGTCCGCATTTACATACGGCTCGTGAATATATTTATCGGGAGAAACAATCTTTTTTGCAGGCTCTCCTATCACATACTCAAGTATGTGCTTCCTCAGCTTCAAGAGTCCCGTGCCGATACTGCCCTGCGTTTTTTCGCACAGATATTTCATCAGTACATCGTTATCCGAAAAATACCGATAATACCGAGAAACGGGCGTTTTCGGCTCGGCGAAAAGCCGTATAGCCGTTTCCGCCTCCGGAAGCTTTTTTGTGATATCGTCCTGTATATATGCAAAGAGCTTTTCATACTTCTTATTCAGCTCACAGCAGAGCAGCATAAGGACAGTAAAAAAACGAAAGTCGTCAAATTCAAACGCCGAAGCAAGACGCAGAACGGGAAAATCCGCACCAGAATTAATCGTATTGGCAATTCTGATCCGAAAATATTCTCTCGTCTGTATAATTTCGCTCGCTTCCTCTTCGGAAAGAGAAGAATACGCCTGCGAATCGGCAGCGCCCAGCAGATTATTCTCAAACTCCTGTCTGGAAACGACAACGCCGATCATGTTTTGCAGGCTGTTATCGGGGCCTACCCACGAATGGTATTTGTATATGTAATATATGTGCAGATCAAGGATATTGGAGAAGCAGTCTGTTATTTCCGTCTGAGAACCGAAAGTTTTGCCCGCCTCAGAAAAATCAAGGCTCACGCTTCTTCACTCCTTGCCGTCCGAAAGACCGCGTCATATATTGCGTCCCAAGCAGCGTCTGTTCTGGCAGCCGCAGTAATAAACAAATCCGCAACGCTTTCCGCTGCGGTAAAGTCGTCAAAAATGTACACTCCGTACCGAAAGACGGGATACCTGCCGCTTATCATGAAGCACCCTGCACGAAGCTCTCCGTTCAACCGATTAAGCTCCGCCAGAACGCCGTTTTCGGCATTTGCGGAAACCTCGAACGGATACCTTGCGTAATACCTCAGAAATCCCTGCTCGTCCGCAGTAAACGCCGCATTCCACTTATGACCGCCGCAGCGCATTATAAACTGCACCGTGCCGTCCTTTTCGATATACTCCAGTCCTTCGGAGCGCAGCATAGCTTTAAGCAAATCCAAAAGTGCCAACGCAAAACCTCTCTGTCACCGCTATTGGGCAAAGTCCCCGGCAATGCTCTCAGCCGCAGAAAAATCAACCGAAGCCGAGTCCGCAAAAACAAACTCCGGCACAGCTGCCGCCGAAAAAGGGGCTTCCGCCGAAAAATCATTCTCGGGAGCATTGTCCGCCCATTCGGGAACAAGCCCTGTCCCGCACGAACCGAGTATATCCGAAACAGCGCCGATTTGGCTGCGCTGAGCTCTCTGCGCTTCAAGTACATTCAGAAGTGCGGAATTGCCGATACTGCCCGCCGCTTCGAGAACGGCATTTCCCGCTGTCTGCGAGCATTCCGAAGAATCGGCGGCGGAAATCATTGCGGATAAGAGCGCCGTCCCTTTTGCAAGCAGCTCATCGCCGTAAAAATCCCGCTTTTCAGAGATTTCACCGGTTTCGGGAGTTATCTTCCGCTTCGTTCGTTCGGTCTGATAAGACGTTTCCTTCGCTTCCATCGCTTGCACCCGTATCCTCATCTCCGAAAAGGGTACTCAGCACTTCGGAGAGCAAGCCGCCCTCTAACGTCCTGCGATTTCGGTTATTGCCGCCGTTATCGCCGTCGTCGTCATTCTCGGTTTCCAACTCCTCGATAATCCTGTCGGCAAACCCGTCTGACGAAAACAGCTTTTCGGCTTTGCGTACGTTGTTCTGTATTCTGTCAAGCCTTGTGAGGAATTTACGCTGTTCGGAAATTTTGCGCTGCTTTACGGCAATCGCCTTGTTCAGCTCCTGCTCAATCGCCCTGCGTTCGGAAAGAGCCTCTTCGGAGCCGTTGCCCTCAAGCGCTTTCAGCCTGAGTGCATACCGCTCAATAAGCAATTCCTCGTTCCGTGTGCGCAAAAAAGGATACAAATCGTTCAGCGTGTTTGCGCCGAAACGTCGGGAACAGCTCTCCGCACGCATTCCGTCATCATTTACAAGCTCCCTGAAAATGTCGAAAATCTTTGAGGAACTCTTGATTGCGTCAACGGTAATTCCGACCGCCGTATGAACCGATTGTCGGTTAAATTTCACCGCAGCAGACCTGTTGTCCACCGAAAAACTCTCCGCATTGCTTTCAATCACCTTTTTGCCGCGTTCGCCGCCTGCGGCGGAAACAGTCCCCGCACGGCGGAAACAGCTGGCCAGGCATTCTTTTCCCTTTCCCGCCATAACCGAAGCCGCAAGAGTTCCGTGGTTAAAGGCTTCCGACGAAAATCTGTCGCAGAAATCGCCGTCTTTAAGCTGCTTCTCCGAATGCCTGTACACGGGCGAATCGTGACGCTTTCTGAGCTGTTCGACCGTGAGCTGCTCTCCGGAAGAGCCTTCCTCCGTATTTTCTGCGGTTTCGGCAGTTTCATCGTTTCTGCTGCGCCGCAAAGAGTTTATCTGCTTTCCCGCTGCGTCAAACTGCGTTATGAAGCTCTGCGAAAGCTGATACACGGGGTCAACACTCTGTGAACCGCCCGCGCCGACAGACGAAAGCAGCTGAAAGCGCATTTGCTTTCGCCTCTCCGCCAATGACACAGAGCGTTTGGGCTCATAAGCGCTTTTCCGCTTTGCGGCATTTGTCAGCATAGCGACACCTCCCGGACAGGAGAAAGGCGTATCAAAACCATTAATTTTGCGCCTTGCCGTAAATTTCCTTTTACATTTTACCACATTCATTGAATTTAATCAAGCGTTTTGTCGTAAAAAGCGAAATTTTGTCATAATCCCAAAATTCGATTAATAAATTTGTGTAATTTACACACATTAATCAACGGCAGGTGCAAAATTTGTATATAAAACAACGCATGTCTATAAATTTTCCCTATTGTTGTATAAACAAATCCGAGCAAGCTTTTGTGATTTTAATTATTTTCTTCTGTAAATAAGCTGTTGACAACATATTATTCCCTTGACAATTTCTGCATTATATATTATAATTATATTATGCGAACTGCACACATCGCCGACCAAGCCCAAGATTTGGAAGGCTGCTGCCGCAGTCCTATCGGTCAAAAGTCATATTAACAAAACGGGGGACAGAGCCATGAGTTTATCTTACGCATCCGAGAAGAAAACATACGGGCAGAGGGGCAGATTGCCCGAAAACGGCCCATCAAGCGCAATTCCCGCTTTATACCGGTCAAATCAGCTTACCGAAAAATATATGCATTCCTCGGCGGCAGACGACCTTGCCGCACTCCCTCACACAGAGCGAACCGTAACAAACGAGCTCGGCGACAAGCTGCGTGAGCGCTTCGGTACGGATATGACAGGCGTGCGTATCTTCGAGGACGAGGGACTGAAGGAGCAGTTCAACCAGCGCGCCTATGCAAAGGGAAACGAAATACATATCAACAAAGGCGAGTTCTCCCCCAATACAAGCTCGGGCGAGGAGCTTCTCATGCACGAAGCCGGGCACGTAATTCAGCAGGGTTCGGGTATGGTGTCCTCAAGCGGTATAGTCGAAAGCCCAAGCCTCGAATCCGGAGCGGACAATATCTCTGCGCCAGCAAATTTCACCATGCCGACGGCAGACGGCAATTCGGCTATTCAGGGGTGGAATCCGTTTAAGAAGGTGTGGAAAAGCTTCAAGAGCAGTCATAACAGAGCGGTCGATGAAATCACCAACAACTATGACGACTACAAAAAAATGAGCAAATGGGATCGTTTCAAGTGGACTATCGCAAATCCCCTTGCCCGACTGGACGTAGGCGGCGGAACACAAGCAAGGAACAATGCACGGAATTTTGAAGACGCAGAGGCAATAAGATACAGATCAAATATAAATATAGATCCGATTTTATTTGCACCGCCCTCAGCCTCGGATGGCACACTTGCTCCCGACATTGCCATGACAGATAAACAGAAGACTGCCAACGATGTTTCCGGTTATCTGAGCAAAGGCGGTACAGCTTCATCGCTTTTAAGTACAGGACTGGGTACGCTTGGCAAGGGCGGATTTGATATCGTTCAAAAGGGAAAAGAATTTAGCAAAAAGGATTATAACATAGGCGGTTCTGCCAGCGTTTTCAGTGCATTGGGTTCAGGGCTCAGCGCTGCGTCAAATGCCATGAACGCAAAGAAGAATTCCGATAAAGGCAACCGCGCCGAGGCGGCAAAGTCCGGTCTCAGCGCTATAACCGATGCAGGCAATATGGCAGCGCAGATTACGCGTTCGGCTAAATTTTTATCCAAATCCACCAACAATGCGGTATTCGCCGACACAAAGCTCGTTCCCGGAATGGACGTTGTATCGGGCGGCATGAACATGGTAAACGGTATAATCGGATTGGCGTCCTCAACATCTACCAGATCCAAAATGAGCGACAGAATCAATAACATGTTGGGAAACGAAAAGGACGAAGACAAACGCAAGATTAACAGGAGTAACCTTTCCGCCGAAGATGAGGAAAAACTGCAGACTTTGGAACAGGCAAAGGAAATGGCAAAAATCAATCAGATTGGCAGCGGTTTTGATATTGGGTCGGGTGCATTGAAAGCAGCAGGCGGAGCGATGAAGCTGGGCGGCGTTACCGCATTGGCGGGTACAGCAGTAGGCGCATTGGGTACGGGCTTAGGCTTGGCAAAAGGTCTTGCGGTGAACTCCAAAAAGTCGGATATGCGCAAGGATGTTGTAAACAAGGCTATGCCCACGCTTGAGAACGAAATAACCCAATACTGCGAATCAAAAGGTCTGGATCCCGAGGCACCGGAAAACAGAAGCACGGCAAAGCATATAATTCTGAAATCCTTGGGATATAAGAGCGGTAAGCGCAAAGAGGTGTTCCAGAATATCACAATGAAGCGCGCCTATGATTTGAAGTCAAGGGCGGAAGAAGGCGACGGGAAAAACGAATCCGCAGACATAATCAAAGATCTCGGCATTCATGCGGACAAGAACGGCAAATACAGTCTCCAGGGAATAAGCGAAAAGCTCGGAATGGAATCTGATAAGTCGTGGGAAGATCAGATGAATGAAACCAAAAATATGTACGAAAACAGCATTCCTTTCGCACAAAAAGCTGCGGAAGCCGAGGCAGAACGCGAAGCAGATCGCCGGAAGAAAGCGGAGAAGAAAGCCAGAAAAGAAGCCAAGAAAGCCAAATTCGTAAACTTTTTCAAAAACCTATTCGGTAAACAGACAGGAGAGCAGCAATCATGACAAACGAAAAACAGCTTGAAATTTACAAACTGCTGAAAAGCGAAATCGAAGACGCAAAAATGCAGGCGGAAATGAAATCCGAGGGGGATATATCATGGCTTCGGTTTATTGCGCTGTTTACGAATAAAGCTATCCCTGCGGCCGTTGACGTGAACCTGATATCTCTCGGTATGAATATCGAAGCTGCGCAAATTTACGCAACGCTTGCGGTAAATCTCACTGACGACGTGAAAGCGGAGCTTAACGGTCTTCTTCCGAGCCTCAATTACTGGAATGTTATCGGCAGCTTCGGCGTTGTTGGCGATCAGCTTTTCTGCAAATACGGAATCGCTCTGTCCGAGGTTGACGACGCAGAGCTGCACTGCTCGGAAATACTGGACGCAATTACGGTTTTGTACAGCACAATAGACAGCGCTTTCGGAATACTTGCCGATGTTGTCAGCGGAAACGCCACCTCCGAAAAGATATTCGCCGACGGCATACTCGACAGGATTTAACATCGGTGCCGATATCCGGGCATAGTAAAAACCGGGCAGATCACTCTGCCCGGTCATTATTATCAAGTCAAACCGCCTTGCCGTAGATATACCTAATAAAACCCGCTATCCAGCAGGGTGGGTAAAATCGCCTGAGGGTTTCACGCTCCCTATCTTCCGCAGTACGGGAGGTCTGCAATCCGCCGTCAGAGTCGAAATCCCTTTTACAACATGTTCGGATTATAAACAGTATACCCACACGAACAAGGCAGTAAGCCGGCAACAATAGTATTTACAGAAAGCCCGAAGCTATTACTGTAAAATATCGCCATCGTCGGACATGTCCTCCAGAGAGAACAGAGCTTTCAGGAAAAGCTCGCCGATCCTTTGGTTTTCCTCCTCGTCATCAATGGAAGTGAGAATAAGCTCGTCATCGTTTTCCTCGCCCTTGAGAACAACGAACTCGTCCGGCTCCTCTTCCTCGTTTTCCGACTTGGGGAGAAGCGCATAATAAACAGCGCCCATATATTCCATGCTGGAAATGCACTCAAATTCGGTTGTGACCCCGTCCTCATCGTCCAGCGGAATGTATGTTTCTTCATAGAAACGGAACAGGGCAACATTGCCCGACTCATCGGTCAGCGACACCGTTCCTTCATTCTCGTCGAACGTCACATTTTCATTTTCAGCCATATATATTCCTTTCTTGGCAGACCGAATCTGCACTGTCATTCGCTATTTATATTTTACACCATTACAGCCGCATTGTCAATAGATTTTTTCAGAATATATGATTGTTGCTATATTTTTACATTTACTCTTCGGTCTTTATTATACAATTATACATATTAAAAAGAATTGCTCGAAGTTATTCTTCGCAAAACCGTGTTTGTGCATTATTCACAATTATTTTTTCGTAAATTCACCGATTTGTCATATACCATATGAAATTGCTTCCAAAGCAACAAAAAACTATTGACAAACCGTATCTTAAATGGTATAATACATCATAAAGCCTATCGGATAAATAGGTAAACAAGGGATTGCAAACAAACGGCTATATCCGGAAAATGAGGTGAGCAGATGATACGTCTTGAGCATATAACCAAAACCTATGTCAATGCAGGAAAGAAATTTGTTGCGGCGGACGACGTTACTCTTGAAATAAACGACGGCGAAATCTTCGGCATAATCGGCTTCTCCGGAGCGGGAAAATCCACGCTGGTGCGCTGTATCAATCTGCTTGAGCGCCCGGATTGCGGAAAAGTGCTGATAAACGGAAAGGACATAACCGCCCTCAGAGGTGCGGAGCTTCGCAGACAGCGCAAAAAAATCGGTATGATATTCCAGCACTTTAATTTGTTCGCCTCCAGAACGGTGCTGCAAAACGTAATATTCCCGCTGAAATACAGCGGAATGAGCCATGCGGCTATGAACTCAAAGGCAATGGAAATGCTGGAGCTTGTCGGAATTGCCGACAAAGCAGGCGCTTATCCCTCCGAATTATCAGGCGGTCAGAAGCAGCGTGCGGCTATTGCAAGAGCGCTTGCCAGCGACCCGGAAATACTTCTCTGCGACGAAGCCACCTCCGCTCTTGACCCGCAGACAACCGAGTCGATACTGAGGCTGCTCAAAACCCTAAACTCAAAACTCGGTCTTACCATTGTGATGATAACGCACCAGATGAATGTCGTAAAGGAAATCTGCACACGCACCGCAGTAATGGAAAACGGCAGGGTCATCGAGCAGGGCGATGTATTCGAAATATTCGCAAGCCCCCGCGAAAGCGTCACACGCTCTTTCGTGGACACCACCTCCTGCCTCAGCGGAATAAATACGCTGCTGGAGGAAAAATCCCCTCTGGTACAGCTCAAGCCCGGGCAGAAAATACTCCGCTTCAAATACCTTGAACGAAGCGCCTGCGAAGCCCTTGTTTCTACTATTTCACGCAGGTTCAACATTGATCTCAACATCATTTTCGGCAGCATTGAAATAATCGGCGACAACCCTATCGGCGGACTTGTCGTGATTGCGGACGGAAATGAAAATGATATTCGCGACGCAGTGAAATATCTCTGCGATATAAACGTCGGGGTGGAGGTGCTGTTAAGTGCTTGAGTTCTTTGAAGAAATCATGCCGCATGTTATCAATAATCTTCCCAAGCTGTGGAAGTCTACCCTCGAAACTCTAGAAATGACCGGAATCTCGACGCTCTTTATCATGGTCATCGGAATGGCTCTCGGAATACTCCTCACCGTCACAAAAAAAGGCGGTCTTGCGGAAAACACCGTACTGTACCGTGTGCTTGACGTGATAATAAACCTGCTCCGCTCGATTCCGTTTATTATTCTGCTGTTCCTGCTGATCCCGCTCACAAGAATTATCAGCGGCACGTCAATCGGCGTTGTCGGCTCGATATTTCCGCTGATAGTCGGCACAGTGCCGTTCTTCTCGCGTCAGGTTGAGGCAGCGCTTGCCGGGGTTAATCCCGGACTTATCGAAGCGGCGCAGTCAATAGGCTGCTCAAAGGTCGGCATTATTTTCCGTGTGTATCTGCGGGAAAGCATTCCGGCGCTGTCACGAGGCATTACGATAACGCTCATCAATCTGGTGGGACTTACCGCAATGGCAGGTGCGGTCGGCGCAGGCGGACTTGGCAACTTTGCGTATGTTCAGGGCGTTCAGCGCAACTACTACGATATTATCGTTGCCGCCGTTGTAATTCTTGTGGTGATAGTACAGATAATTCAGATCGCAGGAAACATCATCGCAAAGAAAACCGAAAGATAATCGTTTTGGCAGCAATGCCGGACGAATAAATATCTTACTTTATATTCATATAAGGAGAAAAAACAATGTCTATCAAAAACAAGATCGCACTTTCCCTCTCGGCAATACTTGCGGCGGTATCACTGACCGCATGTTCCGCTAACTCGGACAGCTCCTCTGCCGATAACACAAGCGGCACCGAAAGCTCCGCAGCCGAAAGCGAAACAGGCTACTCCACCGAGAACCCCGTAACCGTAAAAATCGGTCTGACCGGAAACGTATATGAGGATATCTGGAATCCTATCAAGGATAAGCTGGCGCTTGAGGGCATAAACCTTGAGTATGTTCAGTTCACCGCATTCAATATTCCCAACAACGCCCTGAACAGCGGCGAAATCGACATGAACGCATTCCAGCACCACGCTTATTTCAACAACGACGTTGAAACCAACGGCTACGATCTTACGGCAATCGGCGACACATACATCGTTGCAATGAACATCTATTCCGCAAAGGGTCTTACAATCGACGATGCACTGGCTTCCTCCGACACGCTCAAGATCGCCGTTCCGAATGATCTCACCAACGAAGGAAGAGCGCTGAAGCTTCTCGAAAGCGCAGGCTTCTTCACCATCAACCCCGATGCCGGAGCTTCTCCCGAAATCAGCGATATCACCGAGTACAATGTTCCCGTTGAGTTCGTCGAGGTAGACGCAAACCTCGTTTACTCCGTAATCGAGGACGTTGACCTTGCGGTAATCAACGGCAACTACGCACTTGACAGCGGTCTTACCGCAGACGACGCCATCTTCAAGGAGAGCGAATACTCCGACAACAGCTACTACTGCCTGATCGCAGTTCGTTCCGAGGACGCAGACAACGCCGTATACAAGCGCATTGTCGAGGCTTACCAGACGCAGGAAACCATTGATATCTACAACGACGAGTTCAAGGGCTTCTTCGTTCCGGCATGGACATTGGGCTGATAGAGCGCCAAACCATAATAACAAACGCACCGTACAGAAATGTGCGGTGCCGCTTTGAAGAAGGGAGAAAATGAGGCATGGAAGAGCTTCTGAATATAATTAAGGATCATGCCCGTGTAAAAATCGGCGGCATCGAGGACAAGTATCTGTCCGATACCCTGGGCAGACTAAAGGGCACGGCTCAAGCGCTGGTGTTCCCAAAGTCAACCGAAGAGGTCAGCGCTGTCATGAAATTTGCGTGGGAGAACGGTTTGCCGGTAACTCCGAGGGGCGCAGGAACAAATCTTGTCGGCTCGACGGTACCCCACGGCAACGGCATAATTCTCGATCTCTCGCTGATGAACAGAGTGCTTGAAATAGACGAAGATACGTTTACCGCAGTGGTTGAGCCGGGCGTAGTGCTTCAGGATTTCCAGAAGCTCGTTGAGTCCAAGGGACTGTTCTATCCCCCCGATCCGGGCGAAAAGACAGCCACGCTGGGCGGCAATATCTCGACAAACGCCGGCGGAATGAGAGCCGTAAAATACGGTGTTACCCGTGATTATGTCCGCGGACTGGAGCTTGTTCTCGCCGATGGCCGCATAATCACCGTCGGCTCAAAAAACGTCAAGGACGCCAGCGGACTTTCCCTCAAAAACCTGATAATCGGCTCCGAGGGTACTCTTGCGGTCATAACAAAATGCATTCTGAAGCTGCTGCCAAAGCCCGAAAGCTCTATCTCGGCGGTAGTTCCCTTTGCCGACCTCAATGCGGGAATTTCCGGCGTGCTGAATATAATCCGTGCAAACGCAAATCCCACCGCTATCGAGTTCGCAGAGCGAAGCGTTGTGGAGTTGGGCGAGAAGTTCACCGGGCTGAAATTCCCCGTGCCGGAAGCGGGCGCATATATTATCCTGACCTTTGACGGACGCAAAAACGAGGTGCAGAGCAGCCTTGAACTGGTGCGGTCTGTGGCAATGAAGGCAGGCGCACTGGATTATATCACGCTTGACGACCCTGCAAGGGCTGCGGACATCTGGAAGGTCAGAGGCTGCCTTGTCAAGGCTGTCGAAGCGGTCAGCGAGCAGGAACCGGTAGACCTTGTTGTCCCGATAAACAGAACGGCTGAATTCATAAAATTCGTGCATGAAACAGAAGCCAAGACCGGTATGCAGATGGTAGCCTTCGGACACGCAGGCGACGGAAACGTACACCTGTGCATTGTCAGAGGAAACCGCACCTCCGAGCAGTGGGAGCGTGAGCTGCACGAGAATATGACCACCGTTTACAATTACGCCTATTCCCTTGGCGGACTTACCTCGGGCGAGCATGGCATAGGCATTGCAAAGCGCCCGTATTTCTTCTCGGCGACCGACCCGGAGAACCTTGAGGTAATGCGCTCCGTCAAGACAGCTCTCGACCAAAAGCATATACTTAACGACCACATATCATATCTGAAATAGGAGGTGCTGCATGCAGCTTTCTTCAAGAACCGCCGGATTTACAGACTCCGTTATCCGACGCATGACCAGAATTTCAAACCAATACGGCGCAGTGAACCTGTCGCAGGGTTTCCCCGATTTCCAGCCGCCGCAGGAGATACTCGACCGCCTTGCACAGGTGACAAAGGAGGATTTCCACCAGTATGCCACCACATGGGGCGCACAGGATTTCCGTGAAGCCATCGCCGCAAAGCAGACGCATTTCATGGGCTACGATATCGACCCAAACGTTGACATCACCGTAACCTGCGGCAGCACCGAGGCAATGATGGCGGCAATGCTCTCCGTCACCAACCCCGGCGACAAGGTAATAGTTTTCTCGCCGTTTTATGAGAATTACGGCGCCGACGCAATACTTTCGGGCGCAGAGCCTATATATGTGCCGCTTGTTCCGCCGGAATACAATTTTGACGCCAACGTTCTGGAGGACGCTTTCAAGCAGCACCCGAAAGCGCTCATTCTCTGCAACCCGTCCAACCCCTGCGGAAAGGTATTTACCCGTGAGGAATTGCAGACTATCGCAGACCTTGCGGAAAAATACAATACATGGGTGATAACCGACGAGGTTTACGAGCATATCGTGTATGAGCCGAACAAGCATGTATATTTCTCCACACTTCCTCATATGAGAGAGCGCACTATCTGCTGCAGCTCCCTGTCAAAGACGTACAGCATCACGGGCTGGCGCTTGGGCTACGTTATTGCGCCGCCCGAGGTAACAGACCGCGTCCGCAAGGTACACGACTTCCTGACCGTCGGCGCTGCCGCTCCGCTTCAGGAGGCGGCGGTTGTCGGGCTGAAGTTCGGCGATGATTACTACAAGTGGCTTCAGGATAAGTACACGCATATGCGCAAGCTGTTCCTTGACGGTCTTGACAGGATTGGTATAGTACATAATGTTCCGCAAGGCGCATATTACGTCATGGTGGATGTTTCGGAATTCGGTTACGCAAGCGATTTGAAGCTGTGCGAAGCGTTGGCGCAGCATGTGGGCGTGGGCGCAGTTCCGGGTTCAAGCTTTTTCAGAGAGCCGGAAAACCGCTATATACGCCTGCATTTCGCAAAGCAGGACGAAACACTCAACGCAGCGCTGGAGCGACTTTCGGATATCAGAAAGAAGCTTCCGAAGGAATAATTGCAAAAGGGCAGCATTTCAAAGTGCTGCCCTCAGACCGTCGAAAAAGCCCAGTTGGGGCTTTTCCGACGAACATCCCAGCTGCGCGCGTAAGGCATAAGGCGAAGCCGTTGCAAAGCATAAGGCGAAGCCGTTGCTTGCACACTTGCTGGGTGCAGACATGATGTCTGCACTGCTGCCCCAAAAGCCGGCATGG
>CAYRLM010000017.1:0-19764 GCA_964425035.1 uncultured Ruminococcus sp. | reverse complement strand
GTGCATTGGCGCTTTGCGCCGAGTGCGGGGCTCTGCCCCGCCCCCGCCAGCCTTTTGAAAAAGGCTGGACCGAAAACTTTTATTCCGCTGCGGCGGGGTTTTTGACAAGCTGTGACCGCCATGAAAAACATGGCGGTCAATTTATTATGACACAACAGCCCTTAAAATCCCCCGGTGATTGATATTTCGCCTGAGCGAAGCGCCGTTTTTCCGTTGGCGGTTTCTATTATAAGCCTGCCGCTGTCGTCTATCTCGGACGCAATGCCGGTGTGGGTCTGACCGTCCTGCCGATAGACTATCTCACGTCCCAGCACCAGCGAGCGCCGCCGGTATTCCCCCATAAGCGCAACCGTTTCTCCGCTTTCGGCGTAATCCAACAGACGTGCGGCTATGTCTGCGCACAAACGGTTCCGCTCCGCAAATACCCCCAGAGAGCCGGCAACGCCGCCCAGCTCCTCCGGGAAATCCACGGTGCTGATGTTAATGCCGATACCGACTATCACCGCCTCAGCCATGCCGCTCTCGAAATCGCTAATGGCTTCGGTGAGGATACCGCATATCTTCCTGCCGCCGTAAAATATGTCGTTTACCCACTTTATCCCTGCGGTAATGCCATACAGCTCTTCTATGCTGTCGGTAATGGCGCATGCCGCCGCCGCAGTTATGAAAAAGCAGTCGGACAGCGGCTTGTGCGGCTTCAGTATCACGCTCATATACAGCCCGGTGTCGGTCGGGGAATAAAACTTCTTCCCGAAGCGCCCACGTCCGTCCGTCTGTCCGTCGGCGGCTATGATTGTTCCGTGCGCACAGCCCCGGAGCGCCGCCGCCTTAGCCTCGGTATTCGTGGAGCTTACCGACCGAAACACCTCCACCGTAACGCTGCGGCGGCTTTCCGGCAGATTAAGGCGTATTCCCTCGGCGGTCAGCACGTCTGTTTCGTTTTCGAGAATATACCCCCGATTGCGCACGGCGCTTATGCGGTAGCCCTCGTCCTCAAGCTGCTTTACGGCCTTCCAGACCGCCGCACGGGATACCCCAAGCGTATCCGCCAGCTCCTGCCCGGAAACCGCCTGTCCTCGGCGCTGTTCCAGCACGGCGGCTATTTCGTTCTTTATCGCCACGGTTCAGCCTCCTTATGTTAAGGATAAGCCGATTGAAAACCCGTGAGCTCGCCCGTTTGAACCGAGCCGAATTTTATATAATCGGCATATCCGCAATTACTCTTATTATATACTATTATAATATTTTTTTCAAGCGGATTTGACATTTTCGGCTTATTGTGATAAAATAACAATGTTTGCAGAAAGAACAAAGAAACAGAAAAAAAGAAAGAGTGATAAGATGAATACAAAAAACGCAGACCGTTCGGAGCTGCTGGGCAATGCCCCGATAACCTCCCTCATGATTAAATTCTCCGTGCCGAGCATTATTGCCATGTTGGTGGGAGCGCTCTACAATATTGTAGACCAGCTTTTCATAGGTCATTCGGTGGGACAGCTGGGAAATGCGGCCACAAACATTGCGTTCCCGTTCTCCACCTCCTGCCTGTCGCTGGCGCTGCTGTTCGGAATAGGCGGCGCAAGCTGCTTCAACCTGAACATGGGCAGGGGCGAACGTGACAAAGCTCCCTATTACGTCGGCAACGCCGCTGTCATGATGATAATCTGCGGAGTTGTCATGACGACGGTGACGCAGCTTTTCCTAACGCCGCTGCTGAGGCTTTTCGGCTCGCCCGACGACGTGCTTCCGCTGGCGCAGGAATATGTCAGGATAACCTCTCTGGGCTTCCCCTTCATGATAATCACCACGGGCGGCGGTCATCTGATACGAGCGGACGGAAACCCCAAAATGTCTATGCTGTGCAATCTTCTCGGCGCAGGAATAAATACCGTCCTCGACGCCGTGTTCGTACTGGGTCTTGACCTCAAAATGAGCGGCGCCGCATGGGCTACGGTAATCGGACAGGTGATATCCGGCACCGTCACGATAATATTTATAGCACGCTATAAGACGGTACACCTCGGTCTAAAGCACCTGCGTATCCGCTGGCAATACACCTCACGCAACATTGCGGTCGGCATGGCTTCATTCTTTAACCAAATGGCAATGATGGTGGTTCAGATAGCCATGAACAACCTGCTGCGGCATTACGGCGCACTGTCGGTGTTCGGCGAGTCTGTCCCGATAGCGGTATCCGGAATAGTCATGAAAGTAAACCAGATAACGTTCTCGGTTGTTATCGGGCTTGGGCAGGGCGCTCAGCCGATTATAAGCTTCAACTACGGCGCCAAAAAATACGATCGGGTGAAAAAAGCGTTCCGCTCGGCGGTGACTGTGGGCGCAGCGGTTGCGGTGGCAGCTTTCATAATGTTCCAGCTGTTCCCGCGGCAGATTATCTCTATGTTCGGCAGCGGCACGGAGGAGTATTTTGAGTTCGGCGTGAAGTTCTTCCGGATATTCCTGTTCTTCACATGGCTGAACTGCTTACAGCCTATCGCCTCCACGTTCTTCACGTCAATCGGCAAATCTTTCAAGGGCGCATTTCTTTCCCTTACAAGGCAGATTATTTTCCTGCTGCCGCCGATGATTGTGCTGCCGATATTCATGGGCATAGACGGTATTCTCTGGGCGGGGCCGTTCGCAGACCTGCTTTCCGCCGTCGCTGCGGTGATACTTATCGCCGTGGAATTCCGCATAATGAAGAAGCTCGACGCACAAAAGGAAATCGCATAAAAAAAGCCGCCGGGAAAGCTTTTGTGCCTCCCGGCGGCTGTTTTTTTCTCATAGGGTACGCCGAAGCCGAAGCTTTTATCGGGGACTATTCCTCCTCGATATGCTCATGATGATTTCTCGCCGCATAGGAAAGCGTCATCAGGCTGTCGGTCAGGTGAACATTTTCCACCGCCACCTCCGGGTGGTCGTAATGGATATCATAGTGCGAAAAGTTCCAGAACGCCTTTACGCCAAGACCAATCAGCGTTTCGACCATCTCCTGCGCTCCGTTTTTGGGAATGCACAGCACCGCCATTGTGGGACGGTTCTCCGCACAGAAATCCGCAAGGCGGTTGGTGTGCATTATCTTTATGCCGGATATCTCGATATCCTCTAGGGAAATATTGCTGTCGAATATTCCCGCAAGCTCATAGCCGTACTTTTCAAAATCAATATGCACGGTTATCGCTCGTCCGAGGTTTCCCGCGCCGATAATCACCATCTTATCACGCTTGTCCACGCCGAGGATATGACCTATCTCCCGGCGAAGCTCCGCCACGTTGTAGCCGTAGCCCTGCTGACCGAAGCCGCCGAAGCAGTTGAGATCCTGCCGTATCTGCGAGGCGGTCAGCCGCATTTTCTCCGAAAGCTCCCGAGAGGATATTTTCTGTATATCCTGATTGAGAAGCTCGCCCAAAAAACGGTAATACCTCGGCAGCCTGCGTATTACCGAGTTGGAAATGTTGCTTTTCTGCATTGTGAAATTATCACCTCCTGCTTTCCCATGACAGACGGGCTTATTTCATCATCACGGAAAGGCGGTTGTTTATCTCTGTCAGGAAGGTTTCCGTGTCCACGGGGCGCTTGTTCTCCAGCTTTGACATTGCTGCGAGGTTCTTGTCCATAACGCCCTCCTCCATAGTCTGAATGGAGGCTCTCTCCAGCTTGTCCGCATAGTCGCACAGCGCAGGGATATTATCCAACTCGCCTCTCTTGCGCAGTGCGCCGCTCCATGCAAAGATGGTGGCGATAGGATTGGTGGAGGTCTTTTCTCCCTTGAGGTAGTTGTAGTAATGCCGTGTTACGGTTCCGTGCGCAGCCTCATACTCATAAACTCCGTCCGGAGAAACCAGAACAGAGGTCATAAGCCCCAGAGAGCCGAACGCAGTCGCCAGCATATCGGACATAACGTCGCCGTCATAGTTCTTGCAAGCCCAGATGAAGCCGCCCTCGGAGCGGATTACCCTTGCGATAACGTCGTCGATAAGGGTGTAGAAGTACTCTATGCCGGCGTCCGCAAACTTGTCCTTGTACTCGTTCTCGTATATCTCTGCGAATATATCCTTGAAGCGGTGGTCGTAGGTCTTGGAAATTGTGTCCTTTGCTGCGAACCACAGGCTCTCCTTTGCGTCAAGCGCATAGTTGAAGCAGGCTCTCGCAAAGCTTGAAATAGACTTGTCGAGATTGTGAACGCCCTGAATAATGCCGTCGCTGTTCTTGAAATCGTGAATGAGCGCACGGGTTTCCTTTCCGTCCTTGTCGGTGACCACCAGCTCCGCCTTGCTGCCCTGAGCCACCTTCAGCTCGGTGTTCTTGTATATATCGCCGTATGCGTGACGGGCGATTGTTATCGGCTTTGTCCATGTGGGAATGTAGGGAACTATGCCCTTTACGAGAATGGGCTTTCTGAATACCGTTCCGTCCAGAATTGCTCGGATAGTGCCGTTCGGCGACTTCCACATCTCTTTCAGGTTGTATTCGGTCATGCGCTGTGCGTTCGGGGTGATGGTGGCGCACTTCACCGCAACGCCGTATTTCTTGGTGGCATTTGCGGAGTCTATCGTTACCTGATCGTCCGTTTCGTTTCTGTGGACAAGCCCCAGATCGTAGTAGTCGGTTTTGAGGTCGATATAGGGGTTGATGAGAATATCCTTTATCAGCTTCCAGATAATTCTGGTCATCTCATCTCCGTCCATCTCCACCAGCGGAGTTGTCATCTGTATTTTATCAGCCATTGTTATTTCCTTTCACATTTTGTCGGAATTATCAGCCGTTGGATTTGGTGTAATTCAGCAGACCGCCCGCAAGCATCATACCCCTGCCGCGCTCGGACAGCTCGCACTTCACCTCGAAGCCGAAGCCCTTTGTCTTGTCCTGGACAATGATTTTGCCGTCATTCTCCACGATATTGCGGATATCGGCGATAAGCAGGTCGTCGCCCTGTTCTATTCTGTCGTAATCAGCCTCGTTCACAAACTCCAACGGAAGAATACCGTTGTTGATGAGGTTCTGGCGGTGAATTCTCGCAAAGCTCTTGCAGATGATAGCCTTAACTCCGAGATAAAGCGGAGCCAGCGCCGCATGCTCTCTGGAAGAACCCTGACCGTAGTTCGCACCGCCGACGATAATGCTTGTTCCGGCTTCCTTTGCCCGCTTCGGGAAGGTTTCGTCGCATACCGTGAAGCAATACTCGGAGATAGCCGGGATATTGGAGCGCAGCGGAAGTATCTTTGCGCCGGCAGGCATGATGTGGTCGGTGGTGATATTGTCGCCTACCTTAAGGGTGACGCCGGCTTCAATGCTCTCAGCCAGCGGCTTGTTTACCGGGAACGGCTTGATATTGGGGCCGCGGAGTATCTCAACGGACGGAGCTTCCTCGACAGATGCGGGGGGAACTACCATGTTGTCGTTGATGATGAACCTCTCGGGCATTACATACGCAGGCATATCGCCGCAGGTGCGCGGGTCGGTGAATACGCCCGTGAGCGCAGATACAGCTGCGGTTTCGGGAGATACGAGATATATCTCGGCGTCCTTGGTGCCGCTTCTGCCGAGGAAGTTGCGGTTAAAGGTGCGCAGGGAAACGCCCTTGCTGTTCGGGGACTGTCCCATGCCTATGCAGGGGCCGCAGGCGCTCTCGAGTATTCTTGCTCCGGCGGCAATCAGTATGGACAGAGTTCCGTCCTCGGCAATCTGGTTGAACACCTGCTTGGAGCCGGGAGCAATTGCAAGGCTGACATCGGGGTGAACGGTCTTTCCCTTTAAGATGTGGGCTACCTTGCGCATATCCTGAAGCGAGGAGTTGGTGCAGGAGCCTATGCACACCTGATCTATCTTTATCTTTCCTATCTCCTCAACGGACTTAACGTTGTCCGGGCTGTGAGGACAAGCGGCAAGCGGAACCAGCTTGGAAAGGTCAATGCTTACCTCCTCGTCGTAAACTGCGTCGGGGTCGGCGGACAGCGGAACATAGTCCTCTTCTCTGCCCTGTGCTCTGAGGAATTGCAGCGTGGTTTCGTCAGACGGGAAAATCGATGTGGTGGCGCCCAGCTCTGCGCCCATGTTTGTGATTGTCGCACGCTCCGGCACGGACAGGCTCTTTACGCCCTCGCCGGTATATTCCATCACCTTTCCTACGCCGCCCTTTACGGAGAGCTGGCGCAGAACCTCAAGGATAACGTCCTTTGCGGATACCCAGTCGCTGAGCTTTCCGGTGAGGTTTATCCTTACGACCTTCGGCATGGTTATGTAGTAAGCGCCGCCGCCCATTGCCACGGCTACGTCAAGTCCGCCTGCACCCATGGCAAGCATACCGATGCCGCCGCCCGTGGGAGTATGGCTGTCAGAGCCGATAAGGGTCTTGCCGGGCTTTCCGAAGCGCTCAAGGTGAACCTGATGGCATATTCCGTTGCCGGGGCGGGAGAACCAGATACCGTGCTTTTTCGCCACAGAACCGATGAAACGGTGGTCGTCGGCGTTCTCAAAGCCGCTCTGGAGAGTGTTGTGGTCGATATAAGCCACAGAGCGCTCAGTCTTTACTCTGTCAACGCCCATAGCCTCGAACTGTAAATACGCCATAGTGCCCGTGGCGTCCTGCGTCAGAGTTTGGTCTATCCTAAGACCTATCTCGGTGCCCTTTACCATCTCGCCGTCAATGATATGCGCCTTGATGATTTTTTCAGTCAGTGTAAGTCCCATTTCGTTGCTCCTTGTTGTTCGATTATCGTTGTCCGATTTCCCGGAGCTGCGCCCCGGCAATACTTATGCTCATTATATTATATACTACTTTTCGCATTCTGTCAAGAAATTCACAATATTTTTTGACCGCTTGACGCAAAATATGAGTAACAAATATCCCACCATGCACAAGCACGGTGGGAAACCTCGTATAAAAACATTGTCTATGGCTCAGCCGAGGAAAATTACTGCTTTTCCTCTATAAACTTGACGATATCGCCGACAGTCTTGATGTTCTCAACCTGATCCTCGGGGATCTCAACGTCAAACTCGTCCTCGATAGCCATTACCAGATCAACTACGTCCAGCGAGTCTGCACCCAGATCGTCCTGAATGTTAGAGGTTTCGCTGATGTCGTCAGCCTTAACGTCGAGCTGCTCAGCGATAATCTCCTTAACCTTGTCAAATACCATTGTATATACCCTCCATATGTTATTGTAGTCCGTTGCGGACACATTGCCTGTAACTATTATATATCATACACAGCAAATAATCAAGCCCCGTATGAAGTTTTTTGCAGAGAAATTTCTACAAATTTATTCAGTAAACATGCCTATTTTTCTAAATTTCGCATAACGCTGCTCCAGCAGCTGCCCGATATCCGCCTTTTTCAGACGGAACACTGCGTCCACCAGATACTCGTAGATATTGTCGGCGGTCTGCTCCCTGCTCATGTGTGCGCCGCCGATAGGCTCTGCGATTATCTTGTCGCAGACCCCGAAATTCACAAGATCCTCTGCGGTTATCTTCAAAACCTCGCAGGCTTCCTTTTCCTTGGTGCCGTCCTTCCAGAGAATGGACGCGGCGCCTCTCGGACTGATTACGGAATAGATTGCGTTCTCAAGCATTGCAAGCTCGTCGCACACCGCCAGCGCCAGCGCACCGCCGGAGCCGCCCTCGCCGAGCACCACCGATATCACCGGGGTTTTAAGGGTCATGAACTCGTACAGGTTTCTCGCTATCGCCTCGCCCTGTCCTCTCTTCTCCGCTTCAACGCCGCAGAATGCGCCGGGAGTGTCCACAAGGCATATTACCGGGCGGCGGAACTTCTCCGCCTGCTTCGCCAGACGGAGCGCTTTGCGGTAGCCCTCCGGGTGCGGCATTGAGAAGTTGGAGCGCTTGTTTTCTTCAAGGTTGCGCCCCTTTACCTGTGCGATTACCGTCACGGGCGTGTCGCTGAGGTAGCCTATGCCGCCGATTATGGCAGCGTCGTCGCCGTAAAGCCTGTCCCCGTGGAACTCCATGAAACGTGTGAACATCGCCGGGATATAGTCGTTCACCGTGGGTCTGTCCTTGTGGCGTATAAGCTCAAGCCTTTCACAGGCTGTAAGGTCGCTCATCTTCTGTAAGCCTCCTTCGGGAAGCCGTGCAGCTTCAGTATATTTGAAATGCGCTTTCTCATCATGCCACGCTCCACTATCATATCAACAAAGCCGCATTCCTGCTGGAACTCCGCCGACTGGAAGTCGTCGGGCAGCCGCTGACGTATCGTGTCCTGAATAACACGTCTGCCGGCAAAACCGATAAGCACCTTCGGCTCTGCCAGTATAACATCGCCCAGACTTGCGAACGAGGCGATAACGCCGCCCGTGGTGGGGTCGGTCATTACCGCAATATAAAGCCCGCCCGCGTCGCTGTGGCGCTTGACTGCGCCGCTTGTCTTGGCCATCTGCATGAGGGAGATTATGCCCTCCTGCATTCTTGCTCCGCCCGAAGCCGTGAACATAACCACCGGCAGACCGTGCTCCTCGGCGTATTCAAACGCTCTCGTTATCTTCTCTCCGACAACGCTGCCCATGCTCGCCATCATAAAGTGAGAGTCCATAATGCCTATCACCGTGCGGTAGCCCCTGATAGTGCAGACGCCCGTCTTTATTGCGTCGTTCATGTCGCACTGCTGCTGGAGCTTTGCGATCTTTTCCTCGTATTTCGGGAAGCCGATAGGGTTGAGCGGCTTCATGTCTGCGTCCAGCTCCTCGAAGCTGTCCTTGTCGGCGGTAAGCTCCAGCCGCTCCTGCCACGTCAGCCTTGCATGATAATTGCACTTGGGACACACCTTCATCGCTGCGGTGAATTCTCTGCTGTATACCACCGCACCGCACCTCGGGCACTTGAAAAGCAGATCCTGCGGTATCTCCACATCTCCGTCGGAATTTGCCGGAGCAGCCGGCTGGTCGGCAACGAAGCGCTCCTTGACTATTTTGAACAGATCCTCTATCGCCATTCAGCTCACTCCCCCATCACGTTTTTGCGGTTCAGGAAACCTATATCGAAGTTGCCCGCCTCGAAATCCTCGTCCTTCAACAGGCACAGCTGGAAATCTATATTCGTTTCCACGCCGTCAATGATGAACTCGGACAGCGCCACTCGCATTTTCTTGATGGCTTCCTCTCTTGTGGGAGCTTTTACAAGCAGCTTGGCTATCATGCTGTCGTAATACGGCGGTATCGTATACCCTGTGTAAGCGGCGCTGTCAATGCGCACGCCGAAGCCGCCCGGAGTATGCAGCGACCTTATTGTTCCGGGACACGGACGGAAGCCGTGCCTCGGATCCTCGGCGTTTATCCTGCACTCTATCGCATGTCCGGTCAGCTTTACGTCATCCTGCGTAAAGCCCAGTTCCTCGCCCGCCGCAGCCTTTATCTGCGCCTTTACAAGGTCTATGCCCGTGACAAGCTCCGTTACCGGGTGCTCCACCTGTATACGGGTGTTCATCTCCATGAAGTAGAAATTTCTGTCCTTGTCAACAAGGAACTCTATCGTCCCTGCGTTCTGATAGCCGCTGACCTTTGCCGCAGCCACCGCAGCCGCTCCCATCTTCTGCCGCAGCTCGGGCGTCATGATAGGGCTGGGGCTTTCCTCCAGAACCTTCTGATTGTGGCGCTGGAGAGAGCATTCCCGCTCGCCCAGATGAACCACGTTGCCGTGATTGTCCGCCAGAAGCTGTATCTCCACATGCCGAGGGTTCACGATGAACTTCTCGATATAAACGTCGCCGTTGCCGAAGCACGAAAGAGCCTCCTGCTGAGCCGCAATATACTGCTGCTCCAAATGCTCCTCGCTCTCCGCAAGGCGAATGCCTCTGCCGCCGCCGCCGGCGGTAGCCTTTATCATGACCGGATAGCCTATTTCGGCGGCTGCCTTTCTCGCCTCATCGACAGTCGGCACTATGCCGTCGGAGCCGGGAACTACCGGAACCCCTGCGGATATCATCGTCTGCTTTGCGGAAGCCTTGTCGCCCATTGCGTCCATTACCTCGGGGGAAGGCCCGATAAAGGTTATGCCGCAGGTGCGGCACAGCCGTGCGAAATCCGCATTCTCCGAGAGAAAGCCGAAGCCGGGGTGTATCGCCTGGGCATGGGTTATTTCACATGCGGCGATTATCGCTTTGGTATTCAGGTAGCTGTCCTTTGAAGCGGCAGGCCCTATGCACACCGCCTCGTCCGCTATCTGGGCATGAAGAGCGGAGCGGTCTGCCTCTGAGTACACCGCCACCGTCTTTATTCCCAATTCCCGACAGGCACGCATTATTCTGATGGCAATTTCGCCCCTGTTGGCAATAAGTATCTTGTTAAACATTCTGTCAACTCCAGATTTAATTAGAAGTGGGGGCAGGGTCGGCAACTGCGAAGGATATCTCTGCGGTCACGACTTTCTTGCCGTTTACCGTTGCAACTGCGTCGCCGAAGCCTATCGGGCCTTTTTTCTTTGTCATGGTGACATGCAGCTCCAGAGTATCTCCGGGAAGCACGGTGCCTCTGAAGCGAGCCTTGTCTATCCCTGCGAAGAACGCAATCTTTCCTCGGTTCTCCGGCAGGCATAGGGCGCAGACCGCTCCTGCCTGTGCCAGCATCTCTATCATCAGCACGCCCGGCTGCACCGGCTGCCCGGGGAAATGCCCCTTGAACCAGTACTCATCGGGCTTGAGGTATTTTTTTGCGGTGACGCTCACGCCCGGCTCCAGCTCGGTTACCTCGTCAATGAGCAGGAACGGATCGCGGTGCGGGATTATTTCCTTTATCTGTTCGAGATTTAACGTCATGTCCTGCTCCTTTATTCTATTCTCATCAGCTTCTGACCGTACTCAACGGGCTGACCGTCCTTTGCGTAGATCTCGGCTACTTTTCCGCTGAACTCGCTGTTTATCTCGTTCATCAGCTTCATGCTCTCGATAATGCACACAACGTCGCCCGTGCCTACGCTGTCGCCCACCTTGACGAACGCCGGCTTATCGGGCGAGGGTGAAGCATAGAACGTTCCCACGATGGGAGATGTGATGATATTGCCGGAAACCGCCTCGGCCGCCGGAGCGGACTGCTGCGCCGCAGGTGCGAAAGCTCCCGCCGGAACGGACGCAGGCGGCATGGGCATTGGTGCGCCGGGCGCAGGTGGCGGAGGACATCTCCTGCCCTCGATAACTATCTCGATATCCTCGGTGTTGATCTTTATCCTTCCGAGGTCGTTCTTCTTGACTATCTCAGCCAGCGCCTTGATGCACTCAACGGTGTCCTCGATGGGGTGCGGCTCGTTGCTCTTGTTTGCCATTTTCGGTTCTCCTTTCGGTTCAGTCAACAGGTCTCATGCATATACAGCCGTTGTGTCCGCCGAAGCCCAGCGAATTGCTGAGTGCGCCGGTGATCTTCATATCCCTCGCACCCTCCGTAACATAGTCGAGGTCGCACTCCGGGTCGGGCGTTTTATATCCGAGGGTTGCGTGTATCTTATTGTTCTTTATCGACATTGCGGTGACAACCGCCTCCACGCCGCCGGCAGCTCCGAGCAGGTGTCCTGTCATCGATTTGGTGGAATTGACCGCAATATTCTTTGCGTGTGCGCCGAAAGCTTCCTTTATAGCCATTGTTTCGGTGCGGTCGTTCATGGAGGTGGAGGTTCCGTGGGCGTTGATGTAGTTGATGTCCTCCGGCTTCATTCCCGCCTCTTCATAGGCGAGCCTCATCGCCATTGCTCCGCCCCTGCCCTCGGGGTCGGGGCTGGTTTCGTGGTAAGCGTCGCAGGTGCTGCCGTAGCCGCACAGCTCCGCATATATTTTTGCGCCCCTCGCCTTTGCATGCTCGTATTCCTCAAGCACCAGCAGGCCGCAGCCGTCGCCCAGCACAAATCCGTTTCTCTCTGCGTCGAACGGGATAGAAGCCCTGTCAACGTCGGTGGAGCGGGTAACGGCATGCATATTGTTGAACGCCGCATAGCAGAAGCCGATGTCGCTGTGCTCCGTTCCTCCCGCTATCGCCGCGTCAAGGTAGCCGTGCTTTATGGAACGGAACGCCTCGCCGATTGACTGCGTGCCGCTCGCACATGCCGTGGTTACGCAGAAATTGCTGCCCTTGAAGCCCGTGCGGATAGCCACCTCTCCGGCAGCCATATTTCCTATCATCTTTGTGATTGTGAAAACTCCCACTCGCCTGTTGCCCTTGTTGTTGTAGTTCGCCATTTCCTCCTCGGTGGTGTAAATGCCGCCGATGCCGCTGCCGATAACTACGCCCACACGATAGGGGTCGATGTCCTTGAGATCGGTGCCTGCGTCCTTGAGCGCCTGCATTGCGCAGTATACCGCATACTGCACGATAACGTCGTTGCGGCGCAGCTCCTTCTTGTCGAAACATTCCGACGGGTCGAAGTTCTTCACCCTTGCGACCACGGAAAGGTTCTCCGGCTCCTGCTCCGGGAACCACGGCGCAAGCTCGAAGCCGTGCTTTCCCGCCATAAGGCTGCTCCAAAGCTCCTCCGGTGAATTGCCGCAGGGTGTGACTGCGCCAAGACCGGTGATTACCACTCTTCTTTCCATTAAACGTTGATCCTCCAACAAATAGTGTTTTTGTTAATACCGCCGCTCTTCGGCATAAGAGCGGAAATCGAAAATTACATGCTCAGTCCGCCGCTTATCTCGATTATCTGCCCTGTGACATAGGAAGAATCCGGGCTGCACAGGAACGACACCACGCCGGCTATCTCCTCCGGCTGACCGTAGCGCTTCATGGCTATCTGCGCCAGCATTGCGCTGCGCTGCTCCTCGGTGAGCTTGTCGGTCATCGGGGTCTGGATAAATCCGGGGGCTACTGCGTTGCAGGTAATTCCGCGGCTGCCAAGCTCCTTGGCGGTGGTCTTTGTCATGGCGATTATTGCGCCCTTTGAAGCGGAGTAGTTCATCTGACCGGGGTTGCCGTAAAGCCCGGCAACGGAAGCAAGGTTCACCATTCTGCCGCTGCGCTGGCGTATCATTAACTTTCCGACAAGCTTTGTCATGTTGAACACGGACTTCTGATTAATGCGGATAACAAGGTCGTAATTATCCTCGCTCATCTGAGCCATAAGTCCGTCGCGGGTGATGCCGGCGTTGTTTACCAGCACGTCGATTGTTCCGAACCTCTCCTTCGCCCACTTCACCATAGCCTCGCACTGGGAATAATCCGAAACGTCCGCCGCAAAGCATTCTGCCTGTACGCCCAGCGCACGGCACTGCTCCGCAACCTCTTTGCCTGCGGAGTCGAGTATCTCCTGCGACACGTCGTTGATGATGATGTCATATCCGTCCTTTGCCAGACGCTTTGCAATAGCTGCGCCAATGCCGCGGCTGGAGCCTGTGATAAGTGCTGTTCCTGCCATAATTAAACCTTCCTTATATTATCAAGTTTCAAAAATTAATGCGCCGTAGGTAAGTCCTGCGCCGAAGCCGACGAAGCACAGCTTCATGCCCGGCTTCACCCTGCCCTGTCTGCGAAGCTCGTCAAGGCACACGGGAATGCATGCGCTGGAAACGTTGCCCATGCGGGAGATATTGGTGTAAACCTTCTCCTCGGAAATGCCGAGCATCTCGGTCGCTTTCTTGATTATGCGGAGATTTGCCTGATGCGGTATCACGATATCCAGATCGTTCAGGTCATAGCCGCCCTGCGCCGCTACGTTCCTTACCGCTTTCGCCATTGCGTTGACCGCAAACTTGTACACCGCATGACCGTCGCTCTGAAGATACTTTCTCTTGGACTCGGTGTCAAACATTGCGTCCCACGGTTCGTTTTCCTTGTCCTGACCGTAGAACGGGCAGTTGGGGTCGTAATTTATCTTGCAGTAGAGCGCCTCGAACTCGTCGCCGTCTGCGCCCAGCATGGAATAAAACGGCTTGTCGGACTTTCTGTACACCACTGCGCCCGAAGCGTCACCGAACAGTATGCACATGGAGCGGTCAGTGTAGTCAAGCTGACCAGAAAGCCGTTCGCACGCAACGACAAGTATGGTTTTGTAATGACCCGTTTCCAGATATTTCTGCGCAATATCCGTTGCGGTGATGAAGCCCGTGCATGCGCTGTTCACATCGAACGCCGCAGCATTCACCGCGCCTATTTTCTTCTGAATAAGGCAGGCGGCGGAGGGGTAAAAGAAATCCGGAGTGCAGGTGCTGACCAGCACAAGGTCTATCTCCTCCGGCTTTACGCCCGAGTCCTCAAGGGCTTTCTCTGCCGACTTGACACCCATGTAATATGCGGGCTTGTCGGTGAGGATATGACGCTGCTTTATTCCGGTACGTGGCGTTATCCATTCGTCGGAGGTGTCGAGGAACTCCGCAAATTTATCGTTGTCCGCAACAAATTCCGGCACATAGCTGCCTGTTCCCAAAATCTCAATTCCGCTCATCAAAAATTCTCCTTGATTTTCTTTTCAATGTATAGTATAATAAACATAGCGTCTATCGTTACGGTTCGCCTGTCATATTCTGCCACCGAAACGGTCAGAATATGACATACCATATTTATTTTACCCTATCACGGTGGATTTGTCAACAGTTTTTTCAACAAATCTCATCAATTGCGGGAACGGCGCAATAAACCGCAACGCTGCGAAAATACCCACATATCAGAAAGGAACAACATAACAATGCGAGAAATTCCATCATCGGCCATCACCGAAACAGTCGCCCGGCTGTGCGAGCAGGCAAACCTGCGGCTTCCCGACGGAATGAAGGAATGCATAACCGAAGCCTCGGGCAGGGAGAAAAGTCCGCTGTGCCGCAGCGTTCTGTCGGATATCGTCAGCAATATCGACTGTGCGGCGGAAATGGGCGTACCGATCTGTCAGGACACGGGAATGGCTGTAATCTTTGCCGACATCGGACAGGACGTGCATATCACGGGAGCGCCTTTCGAGGACGCCGTGAACGAGGGCGTGGCACAGGGATATGTAAACGGCAGACTGCGGCTTTCGATAGTGGGCGACCCGCTTGAACGGAAAAATACCGGCAACAACACTCCCGCAGTGATACACACACGGATAGTTCCCGGCGACAAAATTCACCTGACGGCAGCCCCGAAGGGCTTCGGCAGCGAGAACATGAGCCGTCTGAAAATGTTCACTCCCTCCGCTTCAAAGCAGGATATCGTGGATTTCGTGACGGAATGCGTCAGCCTTGCCGGGAGCAATCCCTGCCCGCCGATAGCGGTGGGCGTCGGTATCGGCGGCGACTTTGAATATTCCGCATACCTTGCGAAAAAGGCGCTGTGCCGCAGCCTGTCGGTGAGAAATCCCGACCCGGTATATGCGGAGCTTGAACAGCGAATGCTGGACAGCATAAACCGTCTGGGAATAGGCTCTCAGGGCTTCGGCGGCACCGTAACGGCGCTGTACGTCAATATCGAGAAATCCGCAACGCACATTGCGGGACTTCCCGTGGCGGTAAATATCGGCTGCCATGTTACCCGTCATGCGCAGGCGGATATATAGTCGGGGATTTCTCGGCGGTCTTATGCCCGCTTCACGGGCAATCGGTTTGTTTATCAAGACACAAAACATTATTTTTTGGAGGTTTAACTTATGAAAACTGTTTTCTTATTTTCGGGACAGGGCTCGCAGTATCCCGGCATGGGGGCGGAGCTTGCCGAAAAGTCCTCTGACGCAAAGCGGATACTGGAATGCGGCTCGGACATCATGGGCTTCGACCTGATAAAAAGGCTCACCGAATCCACACCCGAGGAGCTGGCGCAGACACGTCTTTCCCAGCCGGCAATATTCACGACATCTATGCTGGCTCTGGCGGCGGCACGCGAAAACGGAATAGAAAACACTGCGGTGGCGGGTCACTCACTGGGCGAATATGCGGCGATGTACGCCTCCGGAATGCTCGGCATGGAGGACGCATTCAAGGCGATAAAGCTGCGCAGCGAGGCTATGGCGGAGGCTGCGGAGGCTACCGGCGGAGCTATGGCGGCAGTTATAGGCAGCGACAACGAAACAATCGCCAAGGTATGCGAAGAGGTGAACGGCTTCTGCGCCCCTGCCAACTACAACAGTCCCCAGCAGACGGTTATCGCCGGAGAAGCTGCGGCTGTTGACGAGGCGGCCGCAAGGTTCACGGAGATGGGAAAGCGCACTGTTAAGCTGGCGGTGTCGGCGGCATTCCACACAAAGCTTATGGCGGGGGCTGCCGAAAAATTCAAGAGCGAGATATCCGGCTTCACCTTTTCCGCTCCCAACTGTGATTTCTACTCCAATCTCTACGGAAAAAAGCCGGAGAGCTTCTCGGATATGCCGTCCTATCTGGCGGCGCATATCTGCTCTCCCGTAAGGTTCACGGACGAGCTTGCCGCAATGAGCGCCGACGGGATCGAGGCATATGTGGAATTGGGCCCGGGCAAGGTGCTGACCGGTCTTGTAAAGAAAACAGACCGCAGCGCAAACGCAATTCACATTGAAAATTCGGAAACACTCGAAAAGGCTCTCGCCGCTCTGAAAGGTTGATAATCATGCGTAAATTCGGAATTTTAGGACACCCCCTCGGACACTCCCTCTCGCCGCAGATACACGCCGCTCTTTTCGCACTCGACGGAGAAACGGTGGATTATCGTATGTACGATATCGCCCCCGAGGACTTAACGGCGAATTTTGACTTTCTGGCAACTCTGGACGGATTTAACATCACCATTCCGCACAAGGTATCCGTTATAGATTTCTGCGACAGACTGGACGAGGGCGCACAGCGCTATCGTTCGGTGAACTGCATCAAATGCGGAGCGGAAAAGGTGGGCTACAACACGGACGTAACAGGCTTCACCAAGTCGATTTCCGCACTGGGCGCTTCGCTGCGCTCCGATGTGCTGCTGATAGGCTGCGGCGGCGTTGGCAGAATGATGGCTATCGAAACCGCTCTTGAGGGCGGAAATCTTACTATCGCAGCGCTTCATTCCGACAAGGCGGTGGCCGAGAAGGTAGTCGGGGAAATAAAGGCGCTGAAACCCGACGCACAGGTGAGAATAGCGTGGATAAGCGGTGCGGCGCTGGACAAATGCGACCTGCCCGCGGGTGCGGAGTACGACCTGCTGGTGAACGCCTGCCCTGTCGGAATGTACCCCAAGGTTGACAGAATGCCCTGCACTCCCGAGGTACTGGACGGGATTAAATTCGTGTTCGACGCAGTGTATAACCCTAAAGTAACTCTGCTGGCAAAAACCGCCCGCGAAAAGGGCGCAAAGGCTATGACAGGCATGGCAATGCTGGTATTGCAGGCGGTAGCCGCCCACGAGATATGGGACGGCGCTTCCTACAAAACCGAGGACATCAACAGGATAATCTCCGACATGGAGGCGCTTATATGACAGCCTCCGTGTATCTGTGCGGCTTCATGGGCTGCGGAAAAAGCCATATCGGGCGTATGCTTGCGTCGGAGCTTGGACGGGAGCTGGCAGACCTGGACAGAGTGATAGTAGAGCGTGAGGGAATGACTATCCCGGAGATTTTTGCGAAGTTCGGCGAGCCGCACTTCCGCGAGCTTGAGGCTAAATATATCTGCGAGCTGAGCGGCGGCTGCATCGTGGCGACGGGCGGAGGAGCGCTCATCAACGACCGCACTGCGGAATTTGCCCGTAAGAGCGGACTTTCGGTGTATATCAACAGCTCCTTTGAGCTGTGCTACGAACGCATAAAGAACGACACCAATCGTCCGCTTGTCACAAGCAATACCCCGGAACAGCTGCGGCAGCTTTACGATACCCGTTCAGAAATATACCGCCGCAACAGCATGGTCATGGTAAACGGCAACGCAAGGGACAGCGTTATCTGCGGCGAGATAGTGAAGCTTGTCAAGGTATTTGAAAACAACGGCGCTCTGTGAGAGGACATAAATGGTAGTAATCAACGTTAAGACAAGAACAATGGCGGCGCATGACTTTGAGTGCGGCTATGTGCGCTGTTCCGACGGAGTATTCACCGATATCGGCGATATGGCGGACTATTCCGTGCGGCCCGGCGAGGAGGTCATAGACGGAAAGGGGCTTACCCTTTACCCCGGCTTCATCGACGCACACTGCCACATCGGAATGTGGAACGACGCACTCTGCTTCGAGGGCGAGGACGGAAACGAGGACACCGACCCCTCCACGCCGCACCTCAGAGCAATAGACAGCGTAAACCCCATGGACAGGTGCTTCGGGGACGCCGCCGCAGCCGGAGTTACCTCGGTATGCACCGGAGTAGGCAGCGCAAATCCTATCGGCGGTTCATTCATCATAATGAAAACATGGGGCAGCAAGCGTGTGGACAGGCTTATCGTGAAATCCCCCGCAGCGATAAAGTTTGCGCTGGGCGAAAACCCCAAGAACACCTACAACGACCGCGACGAAACCCCTGTCACACGCATGGCGACGGCGGCGATAATCCGGGAGCAGCTGATAAAGGCACGGCGCTACCGTGACGATATTGCGGAATACGAGCGCCTTAAAGGTACAGACGACGAAATATCCCTGCCGGACTTCGACATGAAGTGCGAGGCTCTGCTGCCGCTTTTCGACAGGGAACATCCGTTAAAGGCGCATTTTCACTGTCACCGTGCGGACGATATCTTCACGGCGCAGCGTATCGCCGCAGAGTTCGGGCTGGACTATGTGCTGATACACTGCACGGACGGTGCGCTTATTGCGGAGGAACTGGCGGAGGACAAGCCTGCGGCGGTTCTGGGGCCTGTTTTCGGCGACAGGGGAAAGCCGGAGCTTGCGAACCACGACATAACAACCCCTGCGGCTCTGGAGGCAAAGGGGCTGAAATTCGCACTTTGCACCGACCACCCGGAAACGCCGATACAGTACCTGCCGCTGACCGCTGCGCTGGCGGTGCGGGGCGGACTTGACAAGGAGGAAGCGCTTCGCTGTATCACGTCGAATGCGGCGGAGGTTCTCGGCGTATCCGACAGGATAGGCTCGGTGGAAATTGGCAAGGACGCAGACTTCACGCTGTACGCCGACGACCCGATAGACATGATGACGACCCCTGAGCTGACGGTAATCGGCGGAAGAATTGCACACAAAAAGTAATTAAAGAGGCTTTCTATGAGCGGATACAGGAACAGTAAGGAAAAGAAAAGCAAGGCGCATGGCAGCGTATCCCGCTCGCTGCTGAAAAATCCGTGGATTTTTGCCGGCGGCATACTGGGGCTTGACATAGCAATGCTGGCAGCGGGGCTGGCGCTTTCGGGCGTTCACCCGCAAATCACCTATACCCTGACCGAAAGCACCGTGGAGCACAGCCGAACGCTGAGCTTTTTCGGCGTTATTGCTGCGGCGGTTATCGGTATAATTTGCCTGCTGACGGCGTTCATCATTGCGGGGGCGTTTTTGAAAAAGCGCCGTGCCGCACAGCTTACGGGGGCTGCGGCGCTGCTGGTTTTGTCGGCGGCAATGGTGGGAGCCTCCGCAGTCATGGCGCTGGGCGTTCCTGTAAAAAACCGCAGCTTCACAAGTTACAGCGACGAGGAGCTGCGGCTGATAATCGAGGAGGAGCAGCCCTACGCCGGGACAGGCACGGTGTATTTCTTCATGACGGACGTTTCTGGCAGCGGCAATGTGAAGCTTCTCGCCAGCACCGACCTGTCGGAGTATTCCTCCTCCGACGAACGGTACGACATTTCATGGGTCGCAGACGATACGCTGATGATAGGCTTCGAGGACGGAAGCAGTTACCGCACGCTTCAGATAAGCGTGGACAGAAGCGAATTTGAGCAGGAAACATAAACACAAAAACCTCCTCGTTTTGAGGAGGTTT
>CAYRLM010000016.1:0-20003 GCA_964425035.1 uncultured Ruminococcus sp. | reverse complement strand
ATATCCGACGCAGCGATGCCGCAGAGGATAGAGGAGGCGCTTCAGGCAGACCAGACCGAAAAGTTTTCGCAGGTGCTCAGCGGCATTGGCGGTGACGCAAAGACTGCGCAGGAGAATACCGTGCAGCTGGTGGCGAAAATCACCGGCAACGACGGAAAAGCGGATATACACGAGCTTGCACAGGCAGTCGCAGAAGGCGAGGTCAAGCTGGAGGATATTCCGGAGGAGCTGCTCACGGAGGAGCTGTTCACAGAGCTTACGCAGCTGGTAAAAGCCCCGGAAGAGGAGGAAAACACCCCCACCAAGGAGGCGGCGCAGGAGGCTATGTCGGAACTTGCGGCGCTATTCACGGCGCAGCAGACGGTACAGCCGGATAATCTCAGCGACAAGAGCGAGGAGATTTCGGCGCTTTCCCAGCCGGTCGAGGCGGTACAGCCGCAGCAGATCCAACCGCAGGAAACGTTACAGCCGCAGAATGTACAGCCGCAGCCACAGGCGGAACAGCCGCAGCAGGCACAGGAGGTACAGCAGCCGCAGATCCCGCAGGAGGCGGTGCAGCCGCAGTCCACAGACGTACAGGAGATACAGGTTGTGCAGGCGGCTCAGACAGAGCAGCCGGTACAGGCGGAGCAGGTGCGGCAGGAGCAGCCCGAGGAGGATACGCAGCAGCCTGCGCAGAGATCTGAGGAGCAAGCTCCGGTACAGAGCGTAATCGCTCAGCCGCAAATCGCCGAAGCGGTTTCCGCAGCAGAGGAAGCACCGCAGCAGGACGCACAGGACAGCGCAGAACTTCCCACGCAGAGTACCCCAACGGTACAGCAGCCGCAGGAAGAACCGCAGCGCAGCGACATCACTGATTTCACCGTAAGAACGGCGGAAGCAAAGCCGCAAAGCGAGGATTCGGAGCAGCCGCAGCCGCAGGAGCAGGAAACTCCGGTATTCGCTCAGAGTACCCAGCGCAGCAGGGTGGTTTCAAAATCCGACGAACTTGAGATGATCAGGAACACGGCGGACACAGCCAAGACAACCGACAATGCGGCGCAGCTTCAGCCGCAGACAGCTCAGACGGAGCGTCCGGTGATATTCACACGGGCGGACGGCGGAGAGATTCAGGTCAGACCATCGGAGGTCGCAAAGCAGGTTGCCGATAAGCTTGTCGAGCGCACGTCGGATCTCAGGGAGGGCGAAACGGAGTACACCGTGACGCTTGAACCGCAGGATCTCGGTCGTATCACAGTCAGAATGACAAAGACGGCGGACGGCGCGGTTTCTGTTTCGATAGCGGCGGAAAATTCCAGAACGCTTCGCATTATCGAGGAGAACGGCTCGCATATTCAGGACAGCCTGAAGCAGAACGGAGTGCAGCTCGAAAACTGGCAGACGGTCAGCGAGAGCCAGCAGGAAGCTCATGCCGAGGACTACCGCGGCAGCAGCAAAAATCCCTATCGGGAGAGCGAAGGCAAGGAGAAGGAGGACGACTCCGACGACAAGAGCTTCGCAGAGATTATCGCTTCGATGTAAGCGAGGAAAGGAGAATATATGGCAGAAACAACAAGCGTACTGTCCTCGGCAGAGCAAATACAGGCGAACTATGAGAAGTACAAGAGCAAGTTCACGGACTCAACGGAGGAACTTGTTACAACCGATACGTTCCTCAGCCTTCTGGTTGCCGAAATGACCAATCAGGATCCTATGGAGCCTACCTCCAACACCGAGTTCATCACACAGATGGCTCAGTTCTCTTCGTTACAGTATGCTAAGGACTCGGCGACATATTCCATGTCAACTTACGCTTCAAGTCTGGTCGGAAAGACTGTCACGGCTTCTAAGTCGGACGGCAGCCAGCAGATCACAAAGACAGGCGTTGTTGAGTCGGTTTTGAAGAGCGGCGACAGCTACACACTTAAGATAGACGGCGTAAGCTTTGACATCTCAAAGGTCACGGCAATATCCGACACCGAAACCGACAGCACGACCACGGGCACAAGCAGTTCGCTGGGAGAGCTTATCGCAAAGGCTTCAATGATGATAGGAATGAGCGCAACCGTAAATCCGACCGTTGATGGCGGTTCTCTGCTTGATTCGGGCATCATCACGGCTATTCAGGTGAAGGACGGTCAGGTGAGGGTAATCATCAACGACAACGGCTATGCGCTTGATGATATCGTTGAGGTAGCATATCCCACCATTGAAACGGATGACAGCGATTATTCGGATGTGACGGAGAATACCGACAGCACCGAAACCCAGCCGGTTGACACAACCGACAGCACCGACGAAACGGAGGAGCAGTCTGTTGAAGCATTAACCTATGCGGCAGCAAATGCCGATACCTCAGACGTTGAAGAGGTCACAGGAGAGATAACTCCCGACCGTATAGACAGCGAGGATATAGAAGACCTTGAAGATCCGGATGATCTGATGTAAAAAAGCATGGAGGCTTGAAAAAATGCTGATAAGCGAGTATTTGGCGCTACGCAATCAAATCAGCGTTACCACAGGGAACACGACAGTACAGTCCGGCAATATCACTGCGCAGGAAGCCGGACAGAGCGGAACATTTGCGCAGGCATTGCAGGAAAAGCTTGCAGAAAAGCAGCAGGGCGTTGAGTTCTCGAAGCACGCTATGCAGCGCGTTGAGGAGCGAAGCATCGACCTTTCCGACGACAACACTCTCGAACGGCTGAACCGCGGAGTGGAGCTTGCCGCAGGCAAGGGCAGCAGTGAAACGCTGGTTCTTGTGGGAAGAAACGCTTTCGTTGTGAGCGTAAAGAACAACAAGGTGATAACGACCCTTTCGGACAACGAGCTTCAGGGCAACGTATTCACGAACATCGACTCTACCGTTATCGTATGAACGGACCTGAATGGAATTCATGCCCCGGCTGTGACTGAGACGGGGCGGCGGCAGAGAATACTTCATTTATTCTGGAGGTCAAAAAATGGTTAAATCACTTTACACCGGCGTATCCGGTATGAAAACCCACCAGCAGAGGATGGACGTAATCGGCAACAACATTGCCAATGTAAACACCACCGGCTACAAAACCAACGTTGTTACGTTTGCGGACGTATACTATCAGACAAAAAAGACTCCGTCCGGAGCCAGCTCGACGAGAGGCGGCATTAACCCTGTACAGGTAGGCTACGGCGTTAAGCTCAACTCCACAACGCCAAACATGACCCAGTCGGGCTTCACCTTCTCCGACAGTATCTATGATATGGCGATTGACGGTGAGGGCTTCTTCCAGGTAATGGACAGCGCAGGCAATATTCTGTACACAAGAGCCGGCATATTCAACGTTGATGAAGAGGGCAACCTCGTCAACGCTTCCGGTTACAAGGTACTGGGAGTTTCCGGCGATTTTGACGGGCAGCCGGCAGGCAGCCAGCCTATCAAGATTACAATCCCGGCGACGGACGACAAGTGCTCCAGCGCAACCAAGACCATCAACGGCTGCGATGTCACCATCGCTGTTTCCGACCCGTCTGACAACACCGATATGTCGGTAACCTTCACTCAGGCGGAATATCCGTTTGCTACCTACTCCGCCGGCGTGCTGAACCTCTACTTCGATAAGGAGCAGCAGTTCGACTCCGCACAGGCGTTTGAGGACGAGATAGCAAAGTGCTTGCAGGCAGGCGGCATTACTCTTCCCGACGATGTTTCCATCAAGTTCAGCTTTGAGAACCTTCCGGCTTCAACCACCTCTCAGGTTGCAAAGGCAAGCGTTGACAGCTGGACGCATGAGCTTTCTCAGGCGAGCGTTGAGAGCCGTGTGGAAGTAACCGCAAACGGTGCCACAACATATGCTACCATAGCATTCGCAACAAATAACGCCAATACCACCGACGCCTATAATTCCGCAACTATAAGCGTCACAAAGGGAACAGACACCACCGCTTCATACACAAACGGCGCATGGACTATCACTATCACCGATAACACAAGGCAGTCCGATATCACACAGGCAATAAAGGAAGCTATTGAAACTGCCAAGGCTGCTGATACTACCGGCGAGCTTTCGGGTCTGAACCTCTCCGTCACAAAGTTTGAGGTTCCTGCCGGAACGCTTGATACAGCCGTAGGAAGCTGGGGCACTCTTCAGCTGGTGAATAAGGATCCGTTGGTTTCCAATATCAGCGCCACCGCAAGCCAGCCCGGTTCCTATGCTAACAACTATAAGATAGTGTTCAAGTATGTTTCCAACTATGACTCTCCGACAGCGCAGTGGGACGATAACACGCTGACTATCGGCATAACAAACAAATCATATGCGTCCGACGCAGACGCTCTTGCGGATATCAATGCTGCGGTAGCTGCGGCAGCGGGCGGAAACAGCAAGAAGCTTTTCACCTTTGACGACGGAAGCTTTGTCGGCATTGCGGCTCTCACTCCGGGTCAGAGAAAGGAACTGTTCGGCGCTAATCCTTCCCTGTCGTTCGGCGACGGCGAGGACAGCTTCTACACAACCGTGGCGAAGTCGCTTTCCACTTTCAACCTGACCGATGGACGCAAGGGTTCGGAGCAAAGCTATAAGGACCTCGAAAACGTCACCGTACAGCAGGACGGTACGATTATCGGCTACCATTCCGTTCACGGCTACATGAACCTCGGTCGTATCGACATTGCTACGTTCGATAACCCCAACGGTCTGACCGCAATGGGCGGTACGCTGTTTGCGGCAAGCGTTGCTTCCGGCGAAGCGAAGCTCGCAATCGCAGGAGAGAGCGGCGCAGGCGAGGTAGTTTCCGGCGCACTTGAGATGTCAAACGTTGACCTTGCTCAGGAATTCACCGACATGATCACCACTCAGAGAGGCTATCAGGCTAACTCAAGAGTTATCACCACTTCCGATACAATGCTTGAAGAGCTTCTTTCCCTCAAGAGATAATCACACATAGCAGTTAATATTCCTCCCCTGTCATACAGGGGCAGGGGAGGATTATGTTATGAGAGGTAAATATATGATCTTTCTCACCAAGCTTGACGGAAAGGAATTTCTGCTCAACGAGCTGATGATAGAATCCGTCACTGAAACTCCGGATACGGTAGTGGTGCTGTCCAACGGACATTCCTACATCGTCCGTGAAAGCATGAAAGAGCTGCAAACCAAAATTCTCGAATACAACAGGCGGCGTCGGCGCTTCGGCAGACAACAGTCGCAGGACAAAAAAGCCTTTGACATAAATGAAACAGAGAAGCATTAACACTAATTTAAGGACAAAGCCGCTGCTGACGAAGCGGTGCAGCCCAAGAAAAGGAAGGGATTCTTTTTGAATATCACTATACTCATAGGCTGGGGCCTCGCCTTTGGCATGGTTATTTTCGGTATATTTCAGGGCGGTCAGATGGCATGGTTCATCGATCCCCCGTCACTTGCCATCACAATCGGCGGTACAATAGGCTGCCTTATCGGTTCCTATCCGCTGAGTTACCTCGCCGGAGTTCCCAAGCGCTTCAAGCTGGTGTTCATGCCAAAGAAGTACAACCCCGAAAAGTACATCGATGAGATCGTTGAGTACGCCAAGATTGCAAGAGGACGCGGTCTGCTGGCTCTTGAGGAAAGTGCTAACCAGTGCCAAGATCAGTTCATGAAGTCCGCCCTCATGCTCATCGTAGACGCCAACGACACCGCAAAGGTGCGCGGAATGCTGGACGACGCAATAAGCTTCATGTGCGAGCGCCATGACAACGGTCGTGCGTTCTTTGAAAAGGGCGTTGCGGTATTCCCCGCATTCGGTATGCTGGGTACCGTTGTTGGTCTGGTAAACATGCTTAACACTATGACAGAGAACCCTGACGGACTTGCCGGCGGTATGGCGACTGCGCTTATCACGACATTCTATGGCTCGCTGTTTGCGAACGTATTGTTCAACCCTATGGCGAGTGCGCTCCAGAATGCCCACAACGACGAGCTTCTGTGTATGCAGATAATCGAAGAGGGCGTGCTGGCAATCGCAGACGGTTCAAATCCACGCTATATACAGGAAAAACTGGAGTTTATGCTGCCTTCTTCCAAGAAGCGTTCAGGCAAGGCCGCAGGTTAAATGTAGATTTTAGCGTGTAAATTACAAATTTTCAAGAAAAAAAGTCAAAAAGTATTTGCAATTTCAGCGGATTTATGTTACAATATTATATTGGCAGGATACGAATTTCCAATATAGTATGTTGCATATGTGGGAAATATCAGCAGAGGAGGCGCATCAGTGGGTAAGCTGGCTAAAAAAGAAAAGCAAGACCACAGTAACGACTGGTTGTCTACATACGGCGACATGGTTACGCTGCTGCTTACGTTCTTCGTTCTGTTGTACGCTTCGTCAAGCGCCGATGAGCAGAAGTGGCAGTACATATATCAGGCGTTCCAGTCGCACGGCAAATACCTGAACCAGTATGTGGACTCTCCCAATCCGGTGGCCGATGAGGGAGAGGGTACGATCAGCGAAGAGCCCGACAGCAACGGCGGCGACGGAAATCTGCCCCAGAGCTTCGATCAGCTGTATCAGTATATTTCACAGTATGTTACGGAAAACAATCTTGAGCAGTCGGTTTCGCTTGAGGACGGCGCTGCGCATCTGAGCATACGATTTGACAACAGCGTGTTCTTCGAGCCGAACAGCTCCGTGCTCACCCAATCGGGAAAGGATCTGCTCAACGGCATAAGCCCCGGAATCACTGCGGTAAAAAGCTCCATAAAGACCTGTACCGTAAGCGGTCACACTGCGAAGGCGGTGTCTGAGGTCAACGACTGGGATCTTTCCTCCGGGCGCGCTGTAAGCGTTGTCAAGTACATGGACTTCCGCAAGGTGCTGGATACCGAGCAGTTCAGGACAAAGGGCAGCGGCTATGCCGAGCCGATAGCTGATAACGACACTCCCGAGGGCATGGCTCAGAACCGCCGTGTAGAGATGGTTTTGCTCAAGGCTGACGTAGATCTGACAGACCCCGAGGTTCTGAAGGATATCCTGAGGTTCGACTATGGAATAGATCTGGACAACTTCGATCCTGACGGCAGCAACAGCAGCGATGTCGAAAAGGTACCGAACGATTACGCACAGTCAATCATTGATTCGCTTGAACAGAAGTACCCCGATCAAAGCGGCGGAAGCTCAGTGGGACCGGTGATACCGGGCGAATACATCAATTTTGCCGCAGACGCTGAGTCAGATTCCGACGCTGACGCAGACGAGGGCAGCGCTTCGGAGTAATCCGGAGCAGCTGGCAGAAGGTATTTTTCAGGGGGGATACAGATGGCTGACGTCCTGACGCAGGCGCAGATAGATGAAATGCTCAAGAATGTTGCCGCCGGAGTAGCTCCGGTAGTGACGCCGAAAGAGGAAGATTCGGTCAAGGAGTACGACTTCCGTGCCCCGAAGAAGTTCACCAAGGAGCAGATCAAGGTACTTGACAGTATCTTTGAAAACTATGCGCGTCTGCTTTCATCGTATTTGACCGGACTGCTCAGATTGTACTGCCGCGTTTCGCTGGTAAACATCGAGGAGCAGCGGTACAGCGAGTTCAATAACGCACTGCCCGACTACGTTATGATGGGCATGGTGGATCTGGGCATAAAGAACGAGGAGGTAAGCGAAACTACCGTAATCGTTCAGATATCCAATACGATAACTTTCACGATGATCGACCGGCTGCTTGGCGGCAGGGGCGAATTTCGTGACGTAAACCGTGATTTCACGGAGATTGAAATAACCATCATGACAGATGTGATGAATTCCATGGCAGGGCTTCTCTATGAACCGTGGGCGGTTCATATCGATGTCGAGCCTAAGCTTATCGGAATTGAAACGAATTCCAGAGTGGTGCAGACCATCGGTCATGAGGATACGGTCATTATCGTGGCTCTTGAGGTGGAGATAAACGGTGCGAAATCCATTATTTCCGTGTGCATTCCCGCGATAAATCTTGACGAGATCATGAGCAAGTTCATTTCCCGCTACAACGTGTCAAGAAGAAAGCTGGACGCCGCACGCGAAACAGAGCGCCGCGACACCATCATGAACGGCATAAGCAGCACAGACCTTAACATCACCGCAGTGCTGGGAGAAATAAATCTTGACCTGTACGAGGTGCTGACGCTTCAGGTGAACGACGTCATACCGCTGGGCAAGAGCATCACCAGCGACGTTGACGTAAGGATAGGGAACAAACCATGGTGCACAGGCAAGCTGGGTACCTACAACAATAAAAAGGCTGTTATGATAGACAATTTTACAGAGAATTGAGGTATAATGTCCGATGGCTAATGAAAAGGATGCAAACGTTGAGTTCAGCTCATACGAGATAGACGCAGTCGGTGAAATACTCAACATAAGCATGGGTTCCGCCGCGACTGCGGTATCAGAACTGCTCAATGCCAAGGTCTGGATTACCACACCGCAGGTGAAGGTAATCAAGGCTGCCGAGCTAAACTACGATCGGCTTGAGCCTGCTATCTGCGTCAAAATCGTGTATGTTGCCGGCATTTCCGGTCAGAACATGATGGTGCTGAAGCAGGACGACGTTCAGCTGATACTCAATCAGCTGATGGGTAATCCTCTGGTGGTTTCTCCGGATTTCGAGTTTGACGAAATGAACATAAGCGCTGTGTCTGAGGTCATGAACCAGATGATGGGCGCTTCTGCCACCGCATTGTCAGATCTGCTGGGCATGACCGTGGATATCTCCACACCAACGCCATACCTTATCGAGCAGACAAATTTCTGCCAGCTTGCAGAGCTTGACCCGGAGGAAACGATAGTTGCGGTCACCTTTAATCTTTCCGTTGACGGAGTTATGAACAGCGAGTTCATGTCGGTATTGTCCGTTGATCTTGCTAAGACCCTTTCCGGGAAGATGATTGAAAAATTCAACGATGACGCAGAGGAGTCAGCACCGGAAGCGTCGGCGTCAACGCCCGATTCCACTCCGGCTCCGGCACCTACGCCTCCGCCTGCCGCAGCCGCTCCGGCGGCCCAGCCGCAGCAGGCAGCTCCTATTCCGCAGCAGGCAGCCCCCGAAGGGTATGCATATCCTCCGCAGGGTCAGCCTCAGGGTTATCCCGGCTACGGTTACGGCTACGGCGGTCAGTATGCGGCTTACGGAGCATATCCGCCGCCTGTTCCACCGGTCAATATCCAGAATGCGCAGCTGCATCAGTTTGATGCAATGGACTTCGGACTTCCTGCCGATCAGAAGGATAATCTGAAGCTCCTGATGGGCGTTCCTCTGGAGATTTCCGTTGAGATAGGCACGGCAAAGCGCAAGGTCAAGGATATCCTTGAATTCCAGCAGGGCACGATAATTGAGCTTGAGCGACAGGCCGGTGCGCCGGTTGATGTCGTGGTCAACGGCAACCTGATAGCACGGGGTGATGTCGTGGTGATCGACGATAACTTTGCGGTAAGAATTACCGAGATCGTTAAGTCGAACTTCATGGACAGCCTCGGTAAGGAATAACTTAGTACTACAATAAATCAAGGAGAATATTTGGTATGGATAAGAAGATTTTACTGGTAGACGACGCAGCTTTCATGAGAATGCTCATCAAGGACGCTCTGACAAAGAACGGCTACACAAATATCCTTGAAGCAGCTGACGGACAGATCGCATGTGATGTGTATTCCGCCGAGAAGCCCGACCTTGTTATCATGGACATCACAATGCCCAACAAGACAGGCATCGAGGCTCTGAAGGAAATCAAGGGCATGGATCCGATGGCTAAGGTGGTTATGTGTTCCGCTATGGGTCAGGAAGCAATGGTAGTGGAAGCTATCAAGCTCGGCGCTCTGGACTTTATCGTAAAGCCCTTCAAGCCGGACAGAATTTTGCAGACTGTCAAGAAGGTTCTCGGCTGATATCTGCGGATACATAGCTGAACCCGGCTGCACATAGTGCAGGGCGGTCATGTCAGTTAGTCAGTCAGGCTTTGTGAAGCAGTATTACCGCCGCACTGTCAAGCCTGCCGGTTTGATGGTGCGGCTTTTGGCTGTTGTAAGATTTTCCCGTAGAGCGCAGGAGGTTCGGCAGTGGAATATTTTCAGATGATAATGGCGCTGCTGGGCGTGCTGGCGTTGGTCTTTCTTTTATTCTGGGCGATGAAGAAGCTCAATAAAAGGGTGACGCTCAGCGACAGCAGGAACATGAAGATACTCGAAAGGATAAATCTCGGAACCGACAAGATGCTTCTGTTGGTCAGCATATGCGGAAAATGCATGGTGCTGGGCGTCACCAACGGCAGGGTGGAGAAAGTCCACGAGCTGGAGGAAACAGAAGAGCAGCTGCTGACAATGAATGACAAAAAAGGCGGCAACCCGACCTTCAAGGAAAGCTTCAAGACGGTATTCAAGGACATGATGAACAAGAAATAGCAGGAGGAACCGCAGCGTGTTTAGACAGTATCAGCTGACAAAAGAAAATAAGCGGCTTTTGCTGAAATTTGCGGTATCGCTGTTGGTGACGGTATTGCTGACGATTATGGTATGCGCCCTGTCTGCTTATGCGGAGCAGGGAAGCGCACAGACGGCGGAGGCTGAATCAGCCACCGGCGAGGTACTGATTGAAACAGACAAGCAGCCCGGCGATTACCTCGACACCGACCCTTTGTATGTGGACGAGGACGCAGGCTCTTCGGTGATACAGGAGCTTATCGGTGTGGACGCTTCGCAGCCGTTGGAGATAATTATTCTTCTGACGCTGATAGCGCTTGCTCCGTCGCTGCTGATCATGATGACATGCTTCATGAGGATAGTCATCGTGCTCGGCTTTCTCAGGAGCGCCATGCAGACGCAGAGTACTCCTCCGAACATGGTTATCACGGGCATGGCGCTGTTTCTGACGCTCTTCATCATGGAACCTGTTTTCGCCGAAATAAACGAGGTGGCATACCAGCCCTACATCAGTGAGGAGCTTACCACGGAGGAGGCACTGGAGGCGGCTTCCGTTCCGCTGAAGAAATTCATGCTCAAGCAGACCTCCAATGACGACTTACAGTTTTTCCTCGATCTCTCCAACACGGAAACTCCCGAGGAGATAACCGAGGAATATCTCGAAAACGACCTCAGTTTGACGGTCATTGTGCCGTCGTTCATGATAAGCGAGCTTAAACGCGCATTCCAGATGGGCTTCTTGATCTACATGCCGTTTCTGGTTATTGACCTTGTTGTCGGAAGCACGCTCATGTCAATGGGCATGATGATGCTGCCTCCCGCAACGATTTCGATGCCGTTCAAGATACTCGTGTTCGTTCTTGCGGACGGGTGGAACCTTCTGATAGGCTCTGTTGTCGCAAGCTATAATTTGTAGCGTCGGAGGGTGGTGTGTTAAATGACGCAGGACGATATTATGGAGGTTTTCCTTGCGGCGATAATGCTTGCATTCAAGCTGGCGCTGCCGGTATTGCTGGTTGCAATGATTGTCGGTCTGGTGGTAGCAATTCTTCAGGCGGCAACTCAGGTGCATGAGCAGACGCTGTCCTTTGCCCCGAAAGCGGTGGCTGTCGGGCTGACGTTGTTTGTTCTCGCTCCATGGATGACCACGCAATGCATCGACTTCGTGAACCTCATCTTTGAGAAGATCGCCGAAGTCCCCATAACGTAAGGCGGCGATATGTCAGAGATCTGGGGGATAATTCAGAACAACTTCGTTACCGTGATAATGGTGATGGCAAGGGTCAGCGGTATTTTCACCTTTAACCCGATATTTTCCCGAAACGGCGTGCCGAACACGGTCAAGGCAGGAGTGTCCCTGATGCTGTCGGTGGTGATAGCATCCGCAGGAGGCGTCAGCTACACGCTGCCCGACGGTCTGCTGCCGTTCGCCTTCGATATCGGAAAGGAACTGCTTGTCGGCTTTTCTCTGGGATTTTATGTGAACCTGATGCTTCAGATATTCAACTATGCCGGCGAGGTGTCGGATTTCCAGATAGGCTTTTCCATGTCGAAGAGCTACGACCCGACTTTCGGCACTACCAGCCTTATCACACAGTATTACAGCTACTGGTTCATGATATATTTCTTCATGGTGGGCGGACATCTGTCCTACATAAAGCTGTTTGCGGTTTCGTATGAAACGATACCGATAGGGTTCAGCAGCCTCAATTTCAACTATATGTACCTCATTGTGCAGTACTTTGAAACGGTGGTAACTCTGGGTCTGAAGCTTGCCATGCCGGTGCTTGCCTCAGAGCTTGTCACGGAATTCTGCATAGGCGTGCTGATGAAGGCGGTACCCTCTATACATGTATTCGTGCTGAACGTGCAGATAAAGATGATGGTGGGACTTACGGTGCTGGCGGCGAGCTGCTCCATGACCGCAGGCTTCATGGAGGATATCATGGATCTGCTGTTCACAAACCTTAACGGACTGTTGGAGCAGATGGCGGCGACAGGCTGAGATATTTCCCGAAATTCGGCGCATTGAAAGGGCGTAGCTATGGCAGGAGAAGAAAAAACCGAAAAAGCCACCCCGAAAAAGCGCCGGGATCAGCGCAAGAAGGGCAACGTTCTCCAGAGCAAGGAGATCGTCACCGCCGTGTCGGTGCTGGGTATATTTACAGCAATGCGGCTGCTTATCGGACTTATCACCAAGGCTGTTTTGGCGTATTCCGGCTCGATTTATGAGCATATCGGAGAAACCGAGGTCAGCGCCGATACCATAATCCCGATATTCACCAATGTCATAACCGTTGTGGCTATCTGCGTAGGCCCGATATGCCTTATTGCGATATTTCTCGGCATAATCCCGACGGTGGCGCAGACAAAAGGGCTTTTCACCATGGAAGCCCTAAAGCCGAAGTTTTCGCGGCTCAATCCGCTTTCGGGAATTAAGAAGCTTTTTTCGCTGGACGCCATCGTGAGCATACTCAAGGGTCTTATCGAGGTCATTATAATCAGCGTTGTCATCTATAACGAGATGCAGTCGAGAATGAACAAGTTCATTGAGCTGATGAACGCAGGAGTTATGCAGGGCGTTGCCTATGCGCTGCTGTCGATATTCGACCTTGTTATGCTGATATGCATAATGCTTGTGTTCGTTGCTGCCGCAGACTTCCTGTTTCAGTGGTGGAGATTTGAGAAGAAGATCATGATGTCCAAGCAGGAGGTCAAGGAAGAGTTCAAGCAGATGGAGGGCGACCCCCAGATAAAGAGCAAGATAAGGCAGCGTCAGCAGCAGATGGCGGCACGGCGCATGATGCAGGACGTCCCCAAAGCGGATGTCGTGGTCAGAAACCCTACACACTTTGCGGTTGCGCTGAAATACGACCAAGACAAGAACAAGGCGCCGCAGGTCGTGGCGAAAGGAAAGGACTATCTGGCAAGGAGGATAGTTTCCATCGCCGAGGAAAACGACGTAATGACCATAGAAAATCCGCCGCTGGCACGTTCGCTGTACAGCATGGTGGATGTCGGCAGGGAGATACCTGCGGAGCTTTACAACGCAGTTGCCGAGGTGCTGACGGTGGTTTACCGGGAGAAGCACAAGGCGCTCCATGCTTAACGATTAGGCACATTCCATTACAATTCGTATATATCCGACAAAATAACACAGAGAGGAGATGGGGAGCATAATACGCAAGATACTGAGCAATTCATTTGTTCTGTTCGTTATATTCGTCGTAATTGCGATAATCATACCGCTCCCCAGCTGGCTGCTGGATTTTCTGATACTGTTGAATATCTCCATCAGTCTTATTATCCTTGTCATGACAATGTTCATCAAGGAACCGCTGGAGTTCTCCGTTTTCCCCACGGTGCTGCTGCTGACAACGGTATTAAGACTGTCGCTGAACGTTTCCACCACTAGAGGAATACTTTCCAGCGGCTATGCGGGCGAGGTAATATCGGCGTTCGGTAACTTCGTAATGGGCGGCGACGCTATTGTCGGCTTCCTGATATTCATAATCATCGTATTGGTAAACTTCATCGTAATCACCAAGGGCTCCGAGCGAGTATCCGAGGTAGCTGCGAGATTTACCCTTGACGCTATGCCCGGTAAGCAGATGGCGATAGACGCCGACCTCAATGCCGGAATAATCAACGAGGAAGAAGCCAAAAGGCGCAGGAACAATATCCAGCGCGAGGCGGATTTCTACGGCTCCATGGACGGTGCTACGAAGTTCGTAAAGGGCGACGCGATAATGTCAATCGTCACCACGCTGGTAAACCTTATCGGCGGTGTTATCATAGGAATGGTTCGGGGCGGCGGAGATTTCAACACAATCCTCAACACATACTCGCTGGCGACAGTCGGTGACGGTCTTTGCTCCCAGATACCGGCACTGCTGATTTCCGTTTCAACAGGTATGATAGTAACCCGTGCGGCAAGCGAGGACAGCCTTGTCAACGATATCAAGAACCAGTTCACTGCGCAGCCTTTCGTGCTTATGATTGCCGGCATCGTCATGATAGTCATGATGGTAATTCCGGGCTTCCCGACGGTGGTATGCTTGATTTTGGGCGTGCTGCTGATTGTGGGTGCAATTCTCCTTAACCGCAACAAGAAGAAAATGGCGGAACTGGAGCTTGCTCAGCGGGCTAAGGCAGAGGAGAAGGAAATGGAGAAGCTCCCGGCGGACAACGACTATTACCGGGATATCGACAACGTGTTCAAGCTGCTGAATATCGAGCCTATCGAGATGGAGTTCGGATACAGCCTGCTAAGGCTGGTGGACGAAAAATCAGGAGGAAACTTCATCGAGCGTGTGGTAATATTCCGAAAACAGTTCGCGATGGATATGGGCATGGTAATTCCCTCCGTGCGTATGACGGATAATCCCGAAATAAACCCCAACATGTATATCATCAAGATAAAGGGCGAGGAGGTAGCCAGAGGCGAGATACTGGTGGATCACTACCTTGCGCTGGACAGCGGCGACGTTACCCAGCAGATAGAGGGCATTGACACGGTAGAGCCGGCGTTCGGGCTTCCCGCAAAGTGGATATCCGAGGACAAGAAGATAATGGCGGACGTTGCCGGTTATACGCTTATCGACCCCGTTTCCGTCATGATAACACACTGGTCGGAGATAATGAAGCGCTATGCGCACGAGCTTCTCTCCCGTCAGGACGTAAACACCATGTTGGAGAACGTCAAAAAGACCAACCCCATTGTGGTGGACGATCTTATACCGAAAGTTATATCCGTGGGCTATTTGCAGAAAATTCTTGCAAACCTGCTCAAGGAGGGCATTCCGATACGAGATCTGGAAACTATCTTAGAAACAATCGGCGACCACGCAAATGTCCTCAAGGATACCGACATAATCACCGAGTACGTCCGTCAGTCCCTGAAGCGAACCATCACGCACCGCTTTGCGGAGGCAAATTCCCTGCGTGTGATAACGCTGGATACCCAGATAGAGGACATGATCGTAAGCTCTGTGAAGAAGTCCGATCAGGGCAGCTATCTTGCCATGGCACCCGATATGATACAGCGTATCGTGGCCGCCTCCAATCAGGAGATAGACAAGATAAAGGACGTTATACCCACCGTTATAATACTGACCTCTCCCGTGGTGCGCATCTATTACAAGAAGCTCACCGAGCAGTTCATACCAAATATCACGGTGCTTTCGTACAGCGAGATAGATTCAACGGCGCAGATACAGGCTATCGGCAATATTTCGCTCAGTATGCCCGGACAGCGTGCGCCCTCCCCCGTACAGGCGGCGGTACATTGAAAGACTAACGACCACACTCAAAAGGAGGGATAAGCATGGAAAGCAGCAATGCAGAACTACTGGAGGAATACAGCATGAACCACAGCGAGGCAGTGCGAAATGAGATAGTGCTGAAAAACCTCGGCCTGGTGCGTGCCTGCGCACTTTCCCTGCGTAACACCTTCATAAAGTACGGCGATGTTGACGATGTAATAAACGAGGGCGTTATCGCCCTTATGGACGCCATCGAGAGTTTTGACCCGTCAAGGGGCGCAAAGTTTGAAACCTATGCTTCGCTCAAGGTTCGAGGGGCAATCATAGATTACGTCCGAAAACAGGATTGGATTCCAAGACCTGTAAGAAAATTTGCCAAAGACCTTGACAAGGCGAACGGGATATTGTATAATCAATATAACAGGGCACCTACCAATGCCGAACTTGCGGAATACCTCGGAATAAGCGAGGATAAGCTGCTCAAGGGCATGGCGGACGCTTCCAACACGGTTACGCTGTCCTTTGAGGAGCTTCTGTATGAGGATAACTTCGAGGACTCGGCAGCCATGGACGATGGCACGGACTCTCGGCTGCTTCGGCAGGAGCTGCGGGAGGTCACGGCAAAGGCTATCGCCTCTCTCAAGGAAAAGGAACGGCAGGTCATTACACTTTACTATTATAAAAGCATGAAATATTCCGACATAGCAAAGGTCATAGGTGTGTCGGAGTCAAGAGTCTGCCAGCTGAACACAAAAGCAATGCTGGCGCTCAAGGCAGTGCTGGAGCCTTACATAAGGGGAAGCTCCCCGGAGAAGGAGGAACAGACTTGAACAGAGGATACTATTACGCCTGCAACGGCATGATAATGAACCAGCGCAAGCTGGACTGCATCGGCAACAATCTCACTAACATGACCACTTCGGGCTATAAGCGGGACACAATAATCACCAACCGCTTCGACGAGCAGATGATACTTGTCAAGCACCGTCAGGAGCTGTCCGGGACATTTGCGCAGACTTATGTTGACACCTCCTACACCGACCTCGGTCAGGGTACGTTTGAATACACAAGCTCGCCCTTTGACGTGGCGATAAACGGCGATGTGTACTTCAACATTGCAGGCTACAACGGCGAGAATATGCTCACCAGAAACGGTCAATGGGAGCTGGACGGCGAGGGCTATCTCTGCCTTTCCAATTCAGGCAGGATACTCGGCGAAAACGGCGAGATATACCTCGGCAACAAGGATTTCACCATAGACAGCGACGGAGCAATTTATCAGGACGGCGAGCTGGTGGACAGGCTTCAGCTTTCCTACATCGACCCTGAGGGAAACGTTGACAAGTTCGGCGCAAATATGTTTACATCGGTTCAGGCAGGGGAAGTCCCCGAGGACGTAAGGTTCGAGATAATACAGGGCGCATACGAGCGCTCCAACGTTGACGTCAACTACGAAATGACGATGATGATGAACGCAAACCGCATCTACGAGGCGTCAAGCTCTCTGGCAAAGCTGCTGGACAGCATGAACCAGAAGGCGGTCTCTATCTGCAAGATTTAAGGAGTAAGCCATGAATATATCATTTCATACCGGTAAGACCGCAATGATAGCACAGGCGCAGGCGCTGAATGTTTACGGCAACAACATCGCAAACATAAACACCTACGGCTATCAGACAGTGCGCCCCTCATTTGCGGACTGCCTTTATTCCGTACAGAGAGCCCCCGAGGAGGACTGGCAGACAGGTCACGGCACTTATATCCAGAAAACCGACGTCATGTTTGACGAAAGCTCGTTCTATTACACCGAGCGTCCGTTGGATTTTGCACTGGCGGGCGAGGGATTTTTTGCCGTTGAAGACCGCTACGGCGATGTGAATTACACACGCGACGGTGCATTTGCGATGACGCAGGCGGACACCGGCGAGTGGTATCTTGTCAGCAGCAGCGGCGAATATGTGCTGGATTACGACAACAACCGCATTGTTGTGCCGTTTAACGAGGACGGTACAGCTCCGGATTACGACGCTCTGAAGGATATGGTGGGCGTGTTCGAGTTCGAGAACGTATACGGCATTGAGTCTGCTGCGACCAACAGGTATTCCGCAACCGCAAGAAGCGGCGAGGTGAACGCCGACAGGACAGCCGAGAAGCTCCAGGGAGTGCTGATAACCTCGAACGTTGAGCTTTCCGACCAAATGGTGAAGCTGATAGAAACGCAGCGTGCCTACCAGATAAGTTCCCGTGTGGTCACTACCTCCGACGAGTTTTCAAAGATAGCCAACAATCTGCGTTAAAGGCGTCAGCCGTGAAATGTGCGGCGCTGCCTAAATAATATTTGGTGTCAGGAGTAACAATGATCAAGAATTACGACGAATTATCCCCGGTGGCGATAGACTGTCTGCGCGAGATAGGAAATATAGGCTCGGGAAGTGCGGCTTCGGCTCTTTCCCAGATGCTCGGAAAGCAGATAGACATGAAAGTGCCGGACGTCTGTGTGCTGGAATATCAGCAGATAATCGACACAATGGGCGGCCCGGAAAAGATCATCACCGGTATTTTGATCCGGCTTCAGGGCGACATAAAAGGAATGATGATGTTCCTGCTGGAGGACAGCTTTGCACAGGTGGTGCTGTCCACGTTTACGGGCGCCGATAATGTACGGGTCACCAATCTGGACGATATGCAGCTTTCTATCATAACCGAGATGGGCAATATCATGGCAGGAAGCTATCTGCGTGCGCTGAGTACGCTTACGGATCTTACAATCGATATGGACATTCCGTCAATGACTGTGGACATGTTGGGCGCTATCATGAGCGTACCGATAATTGAGTTTTCTCAGGTTGGCGATAAGGTATTGTTCATTGATGACGGCTTTTCGATAGACGGAGTGGATATCAAATCCAATATTCTTCTTATACCTGAGATGGAATCTCTGGAAACACTTATGAAGAAACTAGGTGTTATGTAGAATGGCCAAGCTTACGATAGGAATTTCTGACCTGAAGGTATGCAGACCGCCCGATGTGCTGGTGACATACGCTTTGGGTTCCTGTGTGGGTATCTGTTTGCTGGACAACGTCACGGGCGTCGGAGGCTTATCGCATATAATGCTTCCCGACAGCACTCAGGCGCTGAACGGCGCTGCCACACCCATGAGGTTCGCAGATACCGCAATACCCATGCTGGTGAAAGAAATGGTAATGCACGGTGCGAGCCGTTCCAGACTAAGGGCAAAGATAGCCGGAGGAGCGGTAATGTTCGCAGCCACAAGCGACAGATTCAATATCGGCGAGCGTAATGTTGCGGCGGTAAAGGCGGCTCTGCGCAAGGAGGGCATTCCGATAATCGCCGAGGATACCGGGCTGAATTACGGCCGCACGGTTTTTTTCTATCCGGAAAACGGCATCATGGAGGTAAAGGCAGCAACCAAGGGAACAAAACAATTCTGAAAAACCTCCCTGCGCGCATTTTTTGCGGATAGCAGTGAAGCGTTTTTTGCCCCGGCAAAGCCGGAGCAAAAAACAGTCTTGCACAAAACAATTCAATTCATTTTCACGAGGAAAATGATTTTATCAATAAGCTGCCGCCGGTGGGCGGTTTTTTTATTGTGCGGTATTGTCCGAGGTTCAATTATGTTGAGTGGGCATGATATAATAAACGCATAGCGTTTATTATAAATCAAAATCCTCGCACATACGCAAATCTTCGATTTGCTCCGTGCGTATCGGATAATTATATCATGACCTTGCGGTCATGATATAATAAACGCATAGCGTTTACTATAAATCAAAATCCTCGCACATACGCAAATCTTTGATTTGCTCCGTGCGTATCGGATAATTATATCATATAATATCACCTTGTATATAAATCAGGCGAATTTTGGTGCAAAATGTACAAATAATCCGAAAAAAACACATAACCTATTTACAAATTTAAGAACTTGTGATAAAATATAAGTTAAGCTCAGACAGTGCGTCAATGCCACAAGCAGGGCGCTGTCACCAACGGCAGTTACCAGCTGCCTGAATTTAAGGAGGATTAACCCAATGGCTAGAGAAAAGCAAACAATGGACGGTAATAACGCTGCGGCTCATGTGTCCTATGCGTTCACAGACTTAGCGGCTATTTACCCCATTACACCCTCGTCAGTTATGGCGGAGGTAACTGACTCATGGTCTACTGCCGGCGTCAAGAACATTTTCGGCGAGCAGGTCAAGGTCGTTGAAATGCAGTCCGAGGCAGGCGCTGCCGGCGCTGTTCACGGCTCGCTTTCTGCAGGCGCACTCACAACCACCTACACCGCATCACAGGGACTACTGCTGATGATCCCCAATATGTACAAGATCG
>CAYRLM010000015.1:0-20516 GCA_964425035.1 uncultured Ruminococcus sp. | reverse complement strand
AACGCTTTTTCGTTCGGTATCCGTTGCCAACAGGCTTCAACTCTGCCTTTGAAACAACCTCACCAAAGTTTGAAGCCCAATCGTCAAAGGTCTGCAATCCTGCGTTCGCTAAAAGAGAGGGACGGAGGTATCTCTGCATAATGTAAAGCTCCGTCATGGAGTTGGAAACAGGTGTGCCCGATGCTACACATTATCAATTTAAGAAATGTCGATACAGAGCCAATCCACAAAACACCCCGCTGAATGGGATTTCAGTGGGGTGTTGATGTATTTACTTCAAAACCAATCGTTTTTTCGTTCAAGATAGTCCCTAGGGCAACCTTCGCCATAATTATCAATTTTATGATATGTATGAAGAAGAATATAAAAAACGATTATTCAATAAAACAGTACCACACTACTAATTCGAGAGTAGACGCATGGTGACTGTTTGTTCGAACGTTCTATTAGTCTGTTGAAAAAATATAAACGCTGATAAAAAGGCAAATTACCTTTTCTTCATCATCATCGAATAATGTTCTTCATGACCCATTTTCTCAAAAATATTCTGAAACACCTTGAGGTATGCGTCTATGGACTCATCGGTGACAACCATATTATAATCATCGAAAATGGAGTGAGAACCATCATTTACAAATGAGATTAGGGATTTACATATAATACGGTCTTGACCTGAGAACTTATCAATGCACTCATCATAGTTTAAACCGCCGATAACATTAAAATAATGTTCGAGTATTCTTCGCATAGTATTGCATATAGTTGTTGCTGAAGATTTGGGATGCTTAATATCGTCCCACATAGACTCGTATGTGCTTCTAATAGGATTGCTGTCATATTGTGTAATACTGCTGATATTCTGTTTTTTTCTAATTACAAAATAAGATACAACCTTCTCAGAAAGCGCCTCACGGCTTCCCCAATATGTTACCTCTTTATGGAAATATGCGTTATGAGTCAATACGAAAACCTGCGTAATATTGTCCATCCCATCCTTGCATTTTCTAAGAATGTCTTTCGTAAGGGAGGACACAATAAACATTACATTGCTGTCAAGACTTGATATTGGGTCGTCAATAACAATAATTTTTTTGTTGCTTATATCATTTTTCTGCATACTGCCAAAACACAAATGATAAAAGTATAAAAAGGAAATAAAGTTATATTCGCCCTCGCTCAAAGTGTCTTGTGCTTCTGTCCCGTCAGGTCTGACAATCTTATATGACCCCGGTTTTTTTGTGTTTTCTTCCAGCATAAAACCTTCAAAGCCAAAACTTTTCAGCAATGAATTAATCGCAATAACCGTATGCCTAACGTTGGAGATTTTTGTTTCGATTTCAGATATTTCTGATTGCCATTCGGTTATTTGTCCTTCAAGATTGATAATGATGGTCTGTGTGTTATTAACTCCCTTTTGCAGTCCATCAATCTTCTTCAGCCTTAGTTTTAACTCGGAACCTACCTCATTTGCGCACATTCCCCAGATTTTTTCTCTGCAGTTTTCTTTTGAGTCCCTGTCTAAGAAAATTCTGTTTTTGGCGTCAATAGAGTTATTAATTTGACTGATTGCATTTTGTATGTCTGAAACGTATTCTTGTATTGCAACAAGAGAAAGTTGATGGGAGGGATTGGCAATTTTTTGGTCAATGGTCATTATGTTACGTTCAACTTGAGTAAGCAATGAATCAAGACAATCCTGCAAACCGGTATAGGCAATTCCAGCACTGTTTTCAGGGACTCTATCCCGATAATTACGCAAATATGTCAAGAATGATTCATATTGTTTCTTGTGCTTTTCCAAAAGGGCGCATTTCGCTTTATAGCTTTCATCAAAATAGTCTTCTATATCTTTTTGAACACTATCAGACAAAGATTGTTGACAATAAGGGCATACGCCTTCCGCTTGGTGTGCAAAATGAATACCTGCTTTAACCCAATCATCTGAATTTAGCCGTGAAATTAACTCTCCAACCTGACTATGTGAACTACCAATGATGCTTTCGTTTATTAAAGAATCATCGCTCAATGCCGAAATCATACCTGCATCAAATTTTTCCAAGGGTTGAATTATATCTTGTGAAAGAGAAAAAGCCGTATCGTATTCTTGACGCAGGTCATCTAAAGGAAAATCAGTGTTATCTGCATGTCCGGAGTTTAGAACTGATAAAAGTTTATTTGAGAATTTAGACTTGCTGTTTGCGAAACCCTCGAATGCTTTCGGAAATGTTGTTCCGTATTTTTGCTTCATACTCCAACACTTTTCTACAATTTCGGTTTTGAGGGTGATAATACTGTCTGCAAGATTCTCCGACGAACCCCTGTAGCTTTTCAACTGACGCTCATTGTTTGCTATTTTGTCTTCAAGCTCTCTGATTTTCTGCTGAAACTGAATAGTTTCCTCACCTAAAGTAAAAATGCCGTTCAAACCATTTTCAAGCTCAAAATTATCCTTAATGAAATACCTGTTGAACACCACAATCTTTTCTTTGGATTCGGTATCCCATTCAACATTTGAAGAAGACTCTCCGGTCGATACATTGTGAAGTAATTTGGAAATAGATGTTTTCCCGGTTCCATTTCCACCGAAAATATAGTTTATCTTTTTTGGTACAAATTCTTCGCTGACGGAGTATGTTGCGATATTGCATAGTTTTATTTTGCTTATCATTTTATTACCTCTCTGTTCTTTTATTGCATATATCAAAGTCAATAACACTTTGCAAATCGGTTTTGAATTGAATAATGTTTTCTAACTTTGTTTTAATTGTTATATTGATAATAAGTGAACAAACGCCGCCTAATATAGCATATATTAACAGCTTTATAACCAGAGTGGATAACACACCGTCCAAAAGTGCCTGAACATCGTTGTATCTTTCCAAAATAAATCCTATAAAAGATAGCGAAATTGGAATAATCAACAATTCCATAAATTTGTACACTCGTTCGTTAATTTGGTATATTCTGTTGTTCAAGTCGCATATTTTCTTTTCAAGTCTCTCAATTATATCGGCTAAGAATTCATGATTAGTTATCTCGTTTTCAGAAAGGATATGATATAGACTTTAGCAGTGCGCTTTATACTCCGCAAGATTTGTAAAGCTATGGTCAATCTCATAGCGGCTTGTATATTGTATATAAATAAGTAATAACCCCTAAAATTCCTTCCACAATGACCGGAATAAGGATATAATTTTCATGGATAATGCCAGAATACGATAAAACAAACACAGCAACACCTGCAACTAATGTTATCAATAGAAATGCAATTAACACTTTTGCAAATATGGTTAAATTCGATATGCGTTTAAATATATTCCCCTCTCTTTCTCTGTTATCTTTCAGCCATTTGTAATAGCAATTAAAAATATAGGTTTCCATAGCCTTTTTCCTTCCTTAACAAAAACTTTTCGTTGAGCAAACAGCAGTTGTATTACCCGTCCTGTAAAAATATATTAAATCAACTAGCCACAACAACCTCCCCCTCCCGCAGCTCCCTGTCGGACTTCACCACAATCTTATCCACAAACGAAAGCCCCGAAACGACCTCGACAAACCCGTCGTATTCCTGCCCCGGGACAATCTCCGCGCGGCGTATAAAATCGCACTGTTCGCCGTTTACGGTGGTTTTGTACGCACATACACGCCCTGTTAGTACTGCTCCGCTGTCACGGCGAGAGCCTGCGTAAATCCGCCCTCGACGGGGAATGAAGCCGTTTGCACCCGCACCGCCGCGATGTGCGGCAATCCTGCATTATGTACGGGTCGGGCAACGAATGTCAACACCAGCATTCCCGCGAAAAACATCGCCGTAACTGCAATCAAAATCTTCTTCATGACAGCTCACCCAAGGTCAGACCTTTCTCCAGATTTTCGCTGAAAAACAGGTACAAAATCAGCACCGGAATTAGGAAAATCACTGCCGCAGGAAACAGCACGTCCCCTGAAAACTGCTCCGAATTTGCTATGAACACCGACAGCGTTTTCAGCTCGTCATTCTTGAGGAACAACATCGGCTGCTCAACCATGTTCCAGCAGTCCGCGAACACGAAAAGCGTCACAGCGAAAATGCACACGCGGATTTGCGGAACAACTGCGGTAAGCATAATTTTCACCACCGAGTTGGTTTCCAGCCGCATTGTCTCAATCACCGAATTGTCAATATTTTTCATGTATTGGTTCATCACAACCACCCCAAACGGGCTGAAAATCGCAGGGGGAATTATCGCAAACGGCGTGTCAATCAGACCCATATCCCGAAGTCCAATATAATTCGGCAGGATTGTCACCTGCAGCGGCATCATCATAAGCACGATATAAAACACCGCAAGCGCGCTTTTCCACAGAATTTCGCCTGCGAAAAGCCGAAAGCACACGAAATTATCACCGCAAGCTGAACCACCGTAATCACCGCCGCATAAATCACGCTGTTCCAGAACATCGGGTAGAATTTGAAGCAGTTGAACAGCAAATCCGCATAGCCGCCGAAGCCTGTCTTAAATGACAGCACAACCGTTGCGGCAACAGGCAATGCGAACACAACCGCCAGCAGCACAAAAAGCAACACACGAAGCTTTTTCATTGCCGATACCTCCGCTTAATTGCCATGCCCGCCATTACAATCCCGAACACCAGAACCGATGTCAGAACCGCGCTTGTCGCAAGGCTCTGATAGTCGAGCTTGAGGAAGTTGTTGTTCATGTAATATTGCAGGGTGTAGCTGTGTTCGGGCGGGTAATTTGTGCCGTAGTAAAGGTAGCTTTCCTTGAATATCTTGAACGAATTTACAATGCTGAGCAGCACCGAAAACACCACGGTCGGCATTGTAACACGAGTGTGGAGTTTCCATGCGCTTGCGCCGTCCAGTTTTGACGCTTCAAAAATGTTGCTCTCAATCGAGGTAGATGCGGCGGTCAGCAACACAATGCATATCCCAATATTCTTCCAGATAAACAGCAGATAAATCGGCAGAACTGTGGTGTTTTCCGCGAAAACCGAACGCCAGATTAACACGATGCACGCTGTGGGAATTACCATCGGCAATACGAATGAGAACCGCGTTTTGCGTACCCATTTCACGCCGTAAGACAGTGCAAGAGAAATCACCAGCGCAAGCGCAATCAGCACGGGAACTCAAATCAAAATCAGCAGCAGCGAGTTTTTCAGCGCAAGCAAAAAGTACTCATTTGTCAGCGTTTCTATGTAGTTGTCAAGCCCCACGAAATTGCGCTGAAACCCGTTGTCGGTAAAGCCATAATTAGCTCTTTTCACAAATGCCGTCTGTAATTATATTATACGACAGTTTTTGGTTCGTGTCAAGATAATTTTGCGCTATATATAGTACAAAGCTTATTATAAATGTCGTCAATGCAACTATCCTTGTGTTTTGTATTTTTGAGGAAATCCAGCAACGTCATAAACTCAACACAAGATAACTCCAACCGATAAGTTTCTTCCATAAGCTGTTTGTGCGATACAGTTCTTAGCGGCTTTATTTTAGACTCCGCTTCGTCCTCGTCTGTTTCTTCTTTGTCGGTATCATCGTCGTACTGATTTTCGGCAGCCTCTTTTTTCTGCATAGCCTTGACCTCTTTGTGAGTAACATTCGGCTTTTCGGAAACAATTTTCTTCTGCTTTTCGGGAGAATTAATATTGTGTCATTTCGAAAAAACGAGGCTGCTTTGGCTTGCAGCCTCGTTAAACATTGTGCAACTTAGAAGGGGATTATTTCATATCTTGCTTTTAATTATCCTGTTGGGGAGCAATCCATTTGCATTCTTCTGAAACTCCTTCACACAAGTTGTTTATGCATTCCATTGTTGTTCTGCCTTGAGGGAATCCCCAAAAAAAGTTTATGATACCACTCGGAGTAATCGCGAGAGGTTTGCCTTCAATATCGCCACAGTAGATTATCTTGTATTGATTTTTATCATAATTTGAGGATTGTTCGGCATAGTATTCATCCTTAGACAAAACTTCTGACATAGAACTAAAATTCCAACAGTAACTATCAAAGCTATGCTGAGAAACAGAGTGTTAGAAGGATTGTTTCAAATCCTCAGCTTCATCTTGCTTTAACAATTCCTCAAGCCAAGATTCATTTTCATGAGAATCATTACAAAGGTGATTCAAACATTCCATTGTAGTTCTGCCAAGCGGTGTGTTTACCCCTAAAGCCAACAAGCCGTCGCTCGACAGGAAAATTAAACCGTTACCGTCGTCACCGCACCCAAACGCATCTTCAATACGAACATTGCGTTGAGCGTCCGATTGTGCTATGGGAACATAGTTTTCTAAAATTTTATCCAAAGAATAAAATCGCCAACAAGATTCATAGATGGATAACTCAAACTCCAAACCGCTGAACTCGCTAAGAAAATCAAGCTGCTCCCTTGTAAATTCTATACCGTGCCGCTGTGCTTTTTGCTCAAACTCGGACGTGTCGATATGTCTGCCCTCATACCAACCGAAGTGACGAAGTATATGATATGTTCGACGCGGTATTTCGGGGTGGAAATCATACTCTACCGTTACAAGATACTCGAAGAAGTCCTCTTCGTTTTCGGCTTTCAATTTGTGATCTTGATTATAGAATTTGCCTTGCTCCGAAATATAGAATGATTCTATTTTGTCCGCACAATTGCTAATCCATCCGCAAAAGGCAACCATACAGCCTATATCCTCCCAATAGTGTACACCGTAATAGTAAAAAACATTGACAGTTAGTACATCGCCGGATTTTATTTCAACACGATTAAACATTGCTAATTCCATACTCTCAAAAAATTTGATGATTTTTTGAGAACTCCCTGTATCACGGCGAGGATCGTTGAGATAATCCGCAAAGTCCTCACAGCTATATTGCTTTTTTTCATAATATGGCGGCTTTGTGCGATCTTGAACATACTTCAAAAATTCCACCCTTGTCATAGTATCCTCTCCTGTTATACCTTTATTCCAAATACAAATTTATATCACAGATAACGCGGATGAATTATATCATCAACTTGAATCAAATCTTTTCTTGAAAAATCAAAAACAAACTGGCTGAGATCCTTGAGATTTTTAATGTCATCCGCAGCAACAAAATATGTATTCTTATTGCTTACTATTTGAACAACCTCAAGTTTGCCTATGATTATATTTTGCTTGACAGTTTCGCACACAATGCCGTTTTGAGTTATGGGGGCAGACATATCCGATGCGTTGCCGAACAGAAGTATTTTGCATTCAAATATTTCCCCAATTTTCATGAAGCTAAAATCACTCTGATTATTATGCTTTAACATAGAAGAGTCAAAACATAAATCAACATTTCCAGTTTCACAATTTTCCAACTTTAAATGCCTTGTCACATCACCACATGCAGCCGATAAAAATTTATACATACCCATTGTATATCACCTTTTTCATAAAATTTGTGTTTCATGCGATTGAGAGAATGAAAATTCAAAAAGAATGAATACAAAGCCTAGCGTTTTGAATTTGCGCGTTTCATTCCACACTCGCGAAGGATATGAAATAATCATCAAGACTTAATTTTATTATACTATATCTGCCGATTTCTGTCAAGTTTGTGCCGCATACAGCGTATTCAGATATTTTTCAGTTTTTCGGCAATTCTTGTTTTGGTGAATTATGTCAAGATACTCGGCTTTCTCCGAAGCAGACGTAACATCTGCACTTTGCGACGAGCGCAGCGTAGGCTATTGCTTCCGAAAGACCGATAGCGTGAGCCAGCGGACGGTTTACGGTTAAAGTGTTGTTCGGGTTAAGAAGTTGAAATATCGCATTCATTTGATTTCTCCTTACAGATGTTGGTATGCCTGTCGGCAGATTGAACAGCAAAGGATTTTGCCTTTTTCTCCGCTTTCCATTTATCGGCTCGTTCTTTGCAGCGTCTGTCCTCCTCGACTTTTGCTTCTCTGTCTTTGAAGAACGGACATCTGCCCTTGAAATTGCAGTCGGTCAGAGCGGAGCATTCTCCGTCCAAATTGGCAAAGCACTTGTTGGCATTGCAAACGGGCGAATGTTCAGTTATTCCTTGGCTCAAAGTAATCATCTCCTTTTCAATGGAATGGAATATGTCATTTATAAATCGGTTAGCGAAATTGCCGAAATATTCAGCTGCTTTGTAGTCAATTTTGTGAAATGCAACATTTTTATTGTGAGAAAACATAAAACCGCAAGGAAAAGTTCGGCAAATTCGCCTATTTTTCAGACAGCCGAATTTGCTGTGATTTTGTATTTTGGGCATAAAAAAGGCAGAGAGCTTTTTCAAAAACTCTCCGCTATATTTGTTATAGTAGGCTTATGTCAGGCACACCCTGAAAATAGTACGATTAACTTATTTAATTGCAAAGAGAAAGGACGCCTTTCATCCGAAAAGCGTCCTTATTCGTTGTTTAGGTATGGTCTGCGTTTTTAAGCGGCACTACAATTCCTTTAGTAATGCGGGTTTGCGACCATATCCCTTAGATGTCCCCCGTAAAACCCGGGGCTTTATTCATTTAACCGAAAGCAGCAATTGACATGAAATAAAATTACTCAATCATACTCATAATCTGCGCCACCGCCAGGCCGCCGCCCGTTCCCACGACATAGCCCAGCAGCGCCATGATAACTCCCACCGGAACAAGCGCACTGCTGTAAGTTCCGGCAAGCACAGGAGCGGTCGCAGTGCCGCCGATATTCGCCAGAGAAGCCACGGCGCATGTGAAGATATCCAGCCGCAGCAGCTTTGCAAGCAAAACCATTGCCGCCGCATGGATAACCAGAACGATAAGCCCCGTGAGCAGCCATGCCGGTGCATTGCCCATTGCGCTCATATCAGCTCGTGAGGCTATCAGTGCGATGACGATATACAGCAGGACATTGGAGATTTCCTCCGTTCCTTTCAGTCTGCCGAACGGCGTCATTGCGAGAACTATCCCCAATATCGTTATCAGCAGCACCGTCCATGTCGCCTTGTCAAAGAACGGCGCTGCCTTTGCCGTTTCGCCGCCGAGCAGCATACAAAGCGCCGCCGCCATAAGCCCTGAACCGAGCAGCAGAAGTATATTCTGCCATGTGAGCCTGCGCATATCGCTTTTCGCTTCCTTTTCGAGGGCTGCGCCGACAGCGTCCAGCGCACGGGTGTCCGCTCCCGTCCAGCGGTTGAAGGGCTGCGGAGTTCCCACCGCCCACAGCATGAACATCACATACAGAGTACCGCACACGGAATCTATCACCAGTGCGTATGCCAGCATACTCTCGTCAATATCAAGCGCCGCCTGAACCGCCATCATATTTCCGCCGCCGCCCATCCAGCTGCCGCAGAGAGCGCCCAGCGGCTTCCATGCGTCCTCGCCCAAGATACCTCTCATAATCGCAAAAGCCGCAACAAAGCCCAGTGCAATGGAAACAGCTGCGGCAAAAAATCCCACCAGCAGCTTTGGACCCAGCCGTACTATTTTTCGCAGGTCGCAGCGCAGCAGCATCAGAAACAGCATCGCATACAGCAGCGGATTTTTCAGGCTTGAGTATGCCTCCGAGGTAGCCTCAAGATCCCAGAATTTCAGCGTACACAGTGCCATAAGCCCCAGATAGATAAGCACCACAGGCGGCGCAAAGCCGAAAAATTTCTCAGCCGCGCGTCCCTTGAAAAGCTTCGGAAGAAACACTGTAAGCGCCGCCGCAAACACGATAGCGGCAATGTAAACAAAACCGTCTTTTATCATAGCTTTACTCCTCATATAGTATCTTGAGAAGTTAGCTTTCCCGGTTTTAGGGGAAAAATACGCCGGAATATCGGGATTTTATCATTCCCATGCCTTGCACACGTCTACCCATTCGATATAGCCCGAATATTTTTCAAGCTCCTCGGGCGTAAGCTCTATCGCACTGTTGCTGCTGCCGCACGCAGGAAACACCGTGTCGAAGCGCTTCAGCGAAACGTCCAGATACACCTTTACTCCCTCGTTTACCGCAAACGGACATACGCCGCCTACCGCATGACCTATGAGCCGCACCGCTTCGTCGGGCGTGAGCATTTTCGCCTTTTTGCCGAATTTTGCCTTGTATTTCGCATTGTCAACCTTTGCGTCGCCGGCGGTAACTATGAGTAACGGATCGTTCTCTGCCATAAACGACAGTGTTTTCGCTATCCTGCACGGCTCGCAGTTCAGCGCCTGCGCAGCCAGCTCCACCGTTGCGCTGGATACGTCAAATTCAAGTATGCGGTCGGCAATTCCCTGCTCCGCAAAATACGCTCTTACCTTTTCTATCGACATAATTAACCTCCGTTATATTATTATGCTACTATTTTATCACTATCTGTCCCGAAAGTCAATGCAAACAGACGGATTTTTTACCGCATCATCATGTCGTTTTTGTGCTGTTGTTTGGCGGTAAAGTTCTTGCAAACAGCCTTTATATGCGGTATAATATAAGTACAATTTAATCGCCGTAAAGGAGAAGTCATGAAAAATTTACAATCTTTTATCGCCGTGATCCTTTCACTTTTTTTATGCTCATGCAGCGCTTCCGACGGTTCGTCGGAGCAGAACGCTGAATTCTCACCCGAAGCCGCTTTCACACTCGGCGGCGATATCGCAGAATCCGCCCCCGGCAGCGTGACTGTGACCGCTCTCACCGATATATCGTCAAAAGGCTCTGCTGACGGCAATCCGCTTCTCTCCAATATATTCTGCGCAGATCCCACCGCTGTGGAATACGATGGCAAACTGTACATCTACGGCACAAACGACCACCAGCAATACGAGGCAGTCGGCGCAGACGGCAGCAACACCTACGAGCATATCAAATCCATCGTCGTGATATCTACCGACGACATGGTGAACTACACCTATCACGGAATTATAGACGTAGGAGAGATATGCCCGTGGGCAATAGCTTCGTGGGCACCCTCCATAACCTCCAGAGTCGAGGACGACGGATTAACCCACTTCTATCTTTACTTCTCAAACAGCGGCTGGGGTACAGGTGTTATCACCTCCACCTCTCCCACAGGTCCGTGGTCAGACCCCCTCGGAACTTCTCTTATTGACGGCAATACCGAGGGACTTAACGGCTGCCAATCCCCGTTCGACCCAGGCGTATGCATTGACGATAACGGAATAGGTTGGCTTTCATTCGGCGGAGGAACTGACGGAGCCCGCATAGTAAAGCTCGGCAGCGATATGCTTAGCCTTGACAGCGAGATCATGAAAATACCCTCTCCCTATCATTTTGAAGCAAGCGAACTGAACTACATCAACGGCACATATGTGTATACCTACAACAGCGACTGGAGCAGCCATTACGAAACATGGGACGTTGAAGGAGTATTTGCACCGCCGCAGTGCAGCATGGCGTACCTTACCACAAAAACGCCGCTCGACCCTGACAGCTGGGTATATCGGGACTACTACTTCAAGAACCCCGGCGAACAGGGGCTGGAATACAGTAACAACCACACTCACCTCCAAAAGTATCGGAATAAGTATTATCTGTTCTACCATTCACTTTTCCCGCAGAAATCACTGGGAACATCCGGCGGCTTCCGCAGCCTTTGCGTGAACGAGGCACAGGTAGATGAAGAAAATGTAACAATATCTCAGGTGACTGCCTCAAAAGAGGGTGCGGCGCAGATAAAAGCCCTTGATCCTTTCTCGTCTGTTCAGGCGGAATGTATGTCGTCATGCGCAGGAATTGCCTATTCTCTCACCGACAAGCCGGGAAATATCACGGTGTCAAACAGTATGTCGGACGGTGCGGGCGCATGGTTCGCCGTGAGAGGTGCTGATTTTGGGAACAATGCCGAATACTTCGCCGCTAAGGTTAAAGGTATGGGTAGAATAGACGTATATATCGATGGCATAGACGGAAATATCTCGGCTTCTCTGGAGTTTGACAGTAGCGGCTGGCAGACGGTTTACAGCAAGACTTTCACCGCAATATCGGGTCAGCATGACGTATATTTTGTTATCTCCGACGGTTTTGAGATCGACAGCTGGCAGTTTGCGTAAAAATAATATTACCGCCCGAAAGTTTTTCCGGGCGGTATGCTCATAAGGCATAAGCCGCCGGCCGTTAATTTGCGGTACTGCCTTTAATTAGTGATATCGTAGGTAATTTTAAGTGTATGCTCGTTGGTTTTTTCGAGCGGTTCACTGAGATTATTTATTGTTGCAAGGTAATTTGCCGCAATGCCGAGGTACGGATCATAGTTGTCCGAGGTATACGACCACAGCGCAAACACGGGGTAATACGGCGGCTTGATGTCTGCGGAATACCCGAAGCCGTAATACTCAATGCCATAAGCGCCGTACCATTTGTTGTTGTACAGAGAGTACATTTTGCGGCTGCCTGCAATGTAAGTCAAAACGTTGTTCACTATGCAGAACGAAAGCAAATTCGCACCGGGCATGGTCCATGTTTCTATCACCTCTCCGGAGCTGCCGAAGCAGGTCAGATCGGTGTTCCATACGGCATACAGCCTGCCGCCGTACAATGCGGCAGCCGTGATATAGCTGTATTTCTTGTTCATGGGCCAGCTTGCCTTTTCGGATACCGTGAAATCATCGAGGCTTACGCTTACATAATCCACCTGATATTTATCCTCGCCGACCTCATATTGCTTTGTGAAGAAGTACGCCTTTCTTGCAGAACTGTCCAAAAACGGGCGAGTGAAGTTATCCGTATCTATCGGAACAGTGACATTATGGCTGCTGACAGGCTGGCTCAGACTTGTGAAATCAATGCTGTCCGTCACGCCGACAGCGTTCGTGTCGATAGTTTTTATCTTGTTGAACACATAGTTATTTGCGTCCGTTCTCTGAAGATAAATATGCGTGTCCTTGTCGATGGTACAAATGTATTGCCCCTTTGCATGACAAATCTGCGCAGTCGGGCTTCTGTATTCCTTTGTGACGGGATCCATAATAAGACCGCTGTCCTTTTCCGCGTCCGAGAAGCCCGTATTCCCGAAAAACCTGCTGGTAAGCGCTGCGCATTTTATCGTGCCGTTAGCCTTGTCCGTTCCGAAATCCCATGTAAAATGATAGCCGTTTTCGGTTGCGTAGCTTTCATTTTCGTTAAGAGAACCTCTGGTGATAAGAGTACCGGAATAAGCGTCCCCGGCGGTGGCTACCGGAACGGTTTCGGGCGGAAGCATTACATTGTCCGCCCTCTCGGTAACAGTATTCCCCAGCAGCATAATGCCACCGCAGAGATTTTTGTACAGCGGCAGCGAAGTCTTTATGAAATCCGACCAGCTGAACGCCTTGAAGAGCGCATAGCCCGGCGGAGAAAGCAGTCTGCTCATCGCCTCGGTCACGATATTATGCTCCGTGAACTGCCGCAAAGTGCGCCCTGTGCTTGCCTGTTTGAGTGTGAATGTTGCCTTTCCTTCCATTATGTTATTCCCTCCCGAATATCCTCTGTGACAGCCTTAGGCGTCAACGACGGAGTTCCGATTTTCCACCGTGCTGTCTTTTCATACAGCGACAGCTTGTCACGCTGGCTGCCGGAATTACCGTAAATGCCATGTCCCACAAGCGTCGCCTGCATATCTCCCGCGGCTATGTACGCCGTACCGCTGTGCAGCCTTGCCGCCGCATAAATACGGTTCTTCCCCGCCGGCAGACGCTCGGCCAGATGATAGGCGTGAAGCAGGTGATAATCGCCGCCCTCCAGCGTCTGCGTGAAGCTTCTTTCAATATCGGTGCCGTTTACATTCACCGTCAGCGAAAGTATATCTGCGTCATTGTTTTTCACGGTGAAATTTATATCCAGCTGCGCAAAGCAGTCCTCCACGGTTTCAAATTCAAAATCCGCTATGATCTGCGGCGAAGATGTCAGCGCAAGCTGCTTTTCGTTCTCACGCTTGTAGTACACCGCATTTTTCAGGTGGAGAAGCTTCTCCAGTATCTCCTCAAGCTCGCTGCCGTCATCATCGTTCACACGGTTTTTGGAATAAAGCCTTGCCGAAAGTCCGCCGTTATAGGTGTACTCCACCTCGCTGATGACGATAGGATACAGCATAGCACCGTCAAGAAAATACAGCATGTCCCCCGCCTCAAGGAAAGGCTGTCCCTGCATTTCAAGCTCTGCCCCAAAGAACGAAAACGGCTTGAACATAGAGTAGATATTGTCCAGCACCGCTTGAGTCATCAGCGGATCGTACAGTTCAAGCGTGGATATCTCCGCACCGCTGCCTGCGATAAGTTCGCCATCTCCGGTGTTTGCCTTAATGCAGGTGACGACAGAGCGCCCCATGTTTCGCTGAACCTCCCAGCAATTTTTATCGAGCAGATAATGATCCGCATACTCATGCTTTTTCAGAGTAAGCCTTCCCAGACGGTCGATCTTGGCGCACGCTCGGTTTATTCCTGCGATGTATCCTATCATATCCCTGACGGTGCTGCCCTCCGGAACCGCTTCTATTTTATACGCATAGCCTGCGTCGGCGCACACCAGTCCGTTTTCCTCGCACAGCTGCTTCATCAGGACGTCGCTCGTCACCGGCAGCGTTCCGGAATAGCTGTATGCGGTATCAAGGCTGTACAGCCTGTCATAAGCCGTCACGCTGATGATATTTCCGCGGAAATATCTCCGTGAAATATAAAACACACCCAGCGGACACCACTCCTCGCCGTCAAAGCTGATGTAAGCGCTAACCTCCGCTCCCGCAGAAAGTTCACCGTCATATTTTGCCGTGAAATGCAGACGATTTGCACAGGCGGTTCCGATTGTGAACCAGTCCGGGTGAACAACATCGTCAAAGCTCATGTCAATAAGCTTGTCGTCGAGAAATTCCACACCGTCCGCAACTATCCTGCACCACACATGCCGCCCGTTCCGCTGAGCAAGTTCCTTGAATTTGTCAGAAACACTGACCATTATCTCACCTCATTTCTGCACCATGACAAGCTCCACACCGCCGTACATCACAACGCCGTTCACAATAGTCACTGCCGGCGCAGGCTCGTCGGATACATGGAATTCTTCGGTGACCTCGCCCTCCGGCGCATTGAATTTCACCGTGACAAATATTTCGCGGCAAAGCTCCCTGAGCTGCTTGAGTTCATTTTCGGCGAGCAGCCCGAACAGTACCCTCAGGCGGTATTTTCGGTTCACCAGGTCAATGAGCATATCGCCCTGTGTATTATAGTGAATGTCGGTTCTGCGTGTTTCACGCTCCGCCGAAAGCTCCGTGACCTTGTCGAACTCCACATCATTGATAGTGATTGTCATAACTTCCTCCTATCGCTGCTTTCTGGTCTTTTTGGTATTGTACTGCCGTGCCAGTTCACGATTTCCGGTACGCAGCAGCTTTGCCAGACGGTAGGCTTCCTCCCTGCCGTCGGCGTTACTCTTTGAGCCTGTGTTCTTTTCCATGCCGTTCCTCCTTTCCGATGTCAGATATCCCGGAACGCTCCGCTTGTCTTTCTCGCCTTTATGCGATAATGGTGCGGCTGCTCCCCGGCAAACAATATTGCCTCAGTGATCTCATACAGCTCGCCGCAGTAAGCAAGCGACTGCCCTGCGCAGAATTCCACCCCTGTCGGGCAGGAATTTTCGCAGTCGTAATACACGACTATTTCGCTGATATCCCTCATGCGGGAAGCGAGATGATTCGTAACTGCGCTGGTGCGGATAACTCTCACATCGGTGAGAAGCTGCTCCGACACGGAAGCGGCTGTCGGCGTTATCAGCGTTATGCTGTCTGTCAGCAGACTTGACGGAATTGGCTTTACTTTCATTCCAGCACCTCCACACCGGCAAACATGCACCCGGCGGCTCTCAGCAGACGAATTACGTTCAGCCCCGCCTCGTCGCAGTCGGCGGTGTAGCTCTCTGCGGAGCTGCTCTCGCCGGTTTCGGTGCTGTATGAGTAATCCCCGATAGACACCTTCTCGCTGCCGGATTTTTCCGTGCTGCCGCCCTCAAGCATTTCCATCTCGCGAAGAAGCTGATATGTCTGAAATCCTGCCGCCTGCTTTACCAGCTCAGCAGGCTTGCCGCCGTTCTCAACCGCTTTCTCCGCCCTGCCCTCCGTCAGTGCGGAAATGATATAATCGCTGCGCTTTATGCAGCCGGAAATGTTCTGAGAGTTTATCGCCGGAAATCCCATGTCGATATATTCTTCATTTGTAATAAGCATAAATTCTCCTTTCAAAAGTTGTTCTCATAGGAAATATGAAAACATCTTCTCAAATAAGGGCGGCGAAACACCGCCGCCCTTAAACCATCGAAAAACTTCGTTTGCCTTATGCCTTACGCACCCACAGAAACCGCAATAACAGCCTTCTTGTTGTCCGGCACAAACAGATCGTGATACTTGCGGTAATCGATATCCCATGCGTCGGCGAACTGATTTGCCTCAGGGGTGATTATCTTCACGTTGTCGGTCTTGGAAACCGCTATCGGAGCGGTTCTGGGAGTGATGATCCAGTTGATGTCCTTTGCATCTGAAGTCGGAGCGAAACCGCCGTCGCCGTCGCCCTTGAACGTGTAGGCAGTCTTCATTCTTGCGGAAGGCACAGGGATCACAGGCACGCCGTTGATGTTCTTTACGCTGAACTCCAACTCGCCCTGCTTGAAATCGGCGGTTTCCACCGCATAGGAGATTTCGCCTGAAAGCATAAGCTTATCGTAAACGGGGCGGCTCATCACGATGACAACATCGCCCTCGTCGCCTGTGATATCTCTAACCTTGCCCAGCTGAGCCAGCAATGTGGACATAACGGTAGCCTTGTCAGGAGTGTAGGTTTCACGGATATCGGCAGCCTCAGCCAGCTTGGAATAACGATAAGCGTCTATCTCCGGAATCACCTGAGTGCGCTGGAACTCTGCCGCAACGTTTGCCGCCGCCAGTCCGAAGCCGCTCTCGTCCACATCTATGGCGTCAATGCGGAAGCGTCTGCCCCTGTCCTGCGACAGCGCAAAAGTTTCGTATGCGTAGGTGACTGCGCCGCCGACATATCCGTTGTCACGGCTGTAACTGCCCAGCCCCTGAAGCGACATCTTGGGGAGCTTTATCTCATTGCCGCCGTTATAAATAACCTGAGAAGCGTTCTCCTCCATCCAGCCGGAGGTTGCGCCCTCCAGCACCTGCTTGTCCAGTTCCTTCTGAAAAACCTTTGCGTATTCAATTGTATTTGCCATTGTAATTTCCTCCTAAAATTGTTTCGGTAATTTTCCGCATAAGACCGACCTGCTGCGCACCCGATAAATAACGGCGAACAGCCACTGTCTGTGCCGCAGCGCCTGAATATGCGGAATTGTTTTGCGGAGAACGCCGGGCAATGCCGCCGCTCCCCGAATGAAATGATATATGTAAACCCTCCGCCCACCCTTCGCTGCGCCTGCTGCGGCGTTATTTCCCGGTAAGCCCGGCGCTTTCCGCCGGCGCAGCGTAATTGAAAATCCCCGTGCATACGGAAAACCTCGTTTTCCGCCGCACATATCGGACATTATGCGTAAGTCCTTATATGCACCCTGCCCGGCTGTTCATTTCGGCAGAACCGTTATCTTCCGTCGGGTGCGTATTTAACCTTACTTTCTCGCAAAAATGCTGCGTATCGCCGCAAAACCGTCGCCCTTGCCGCCGCTCTCCGCGGAAAGCTTCGGAACACTGCGCTTTGCAAGCTTTATGTGCGGGTACTCGCTGAGTACCTCGGCAGCTGCCTCCTCAGGCTGTATTCCGTCCGCAGAAGCAAGCCCCAGCGCCAGCCTTACGCCCTCGTCAAGCTTTTCCGGAGAAGCGCCGCCGACCAGCAGCGCAAGCCTGATTTTAAGCTCCGCCACCTCGCCCATCAGCTGAACTGTCTGCTCTGACAGCTCCTCCTGTCCGCTTATCTCAGCCTCGGAATTATCCTCCGAGAGTGATTCCGCTTCGTTAAGCTCCTCCCGAACAATCTCTTCGTTATCCATCAAAATCCGTCCTTTCCATTGCCGCTGCGTCCTCCAGCGATATTCCGTAAATCTGCGAAAGCGCTCTTGCTCTTGAGATCATTCCGGCGCTGTAAAGCTTCACAGCCCTGTCTGTTCTTGTGCCGTCGTCCTCCGCCGCACCGTCCGCAAATACCACCGAGGCGTTCTCGCAGGCATTTTCCGGCAGTTCTCCGACAAGCTTTCCGAGCCTGCATATGTTCTCTGTCATTCGTGAGAGAGCGTCCGAAATTATCCTGCGCAGATAAGCCTGCGTGCGGTAGGTTCGGCTGTTCCTGCTGACCACCTCTGCGGCGGTGCGTATCGTTCCGTCCTTATAGGTAAGCGCCCCCTCGGAAAGCCCCGCCTGCATACACAGCAGATCCAGCAGCTCGCCGAGTGCCTCGATATGCTCCTCCACACGAAGCTCTCCGGTGTTGTCGGTTATCTTCAGTTCCTCGGCGTCGGATGTGGACATCGCCTGAAACACCTCGTCGTTGACATCAAAGTAGTGCTTCTTGTTTCCGTCCTTGTCCCATTCTCCCCGCACCGCATACGCCGGTACTATAATGCGCTTCTTGCCGAGCACAAACTCTCTCGAAAGGCTGTCAAACACCGTGTCGATACTTTTCAGCGTATCCTCAGCCCCCGAGAAAACAGACGCTCCCAGCAGCGGACAGTCGCCCGCAGTATCCGCACGGCGCACGCCTCCTGCCCTGAAATACACGAACAGCGGAGATGTCAGACCCTCGATACGGCTGCGCTCCTCCAGTCCGGGAAGCACCTCCTGTATATCCGCCCTTGCCCCGTCCTCGCGATAAAGCCGATTCTCGATGACAACGCTGTCTGCGTCCAGTTCTTGGGTTTCCGCCAGAACATAGCCCCTGCCGCCCGACATTATCCTTGAAGCAAAAGCACCGCCCGTGATCTCCCGTGAATTCCACCCGGTGGGAACAAAACAGTCCGCTGTCACCATATCCACCCGGACATTCCCGTCATAGTAGACCCGTATAACGCCGCCGCCCAAGGCAAAAGCCTTTTCGAGAAACTGCGGAAATCTTTCCGAAAAGCGGCTGTCCCTGAGAACCCTTTCAACAAAGCGCCCGGTTTCATCGTCGGAATAACACATCGAAGTTCCCTCGGTGTAGCACAGCCTTGCCAGCTCTGCGCACAGCGCCTTTGCCGCACCCAGCGAAGCCATTCGACGTGTTCCGCCCTGTATTCCGCCCTTTCGGGTGTATCGCCAGTCACCGCCGCCGCTGTAAATGTCCTCCCATCGCTGAATGTCGGAATAGTACCCGGTAAGGCTCACTCCGCTGCTCCGGCTGCCCGTGCGGAACAGCCAGTCCTTTACGCCCAATTAACATCACTCCTTTATTTTCTCTGCGGAAGCACCCGGAGTTTTCCGTTTCCTTCCCGCAATTAGATAATACCCCCGAAAATACTGCAAAAAACTGCAAAGCATTTGAAAAGTCAAAAAATCGCTTTGCAGCGGCTAAATCCTTATTCGTAACAGACATGCATCGGATAAAAATACATTTTTCGGATTATCCAAAAGAATATTTGACATTTTAGGAGAAATGGTGTATTATATATGTGTATATAAATTAAATGGTAATTAACCGTAAAAAAGGAGTACGCAGTGAATATAATCATAGTCGGCTGCGGCAAGGTCGGACAGGCGCTTGCGGAGCAGCTTAACGAAGAGAGCAATAACATCACGGTAATAGATCTCATAGCCAAAAAAGTGAACGATATATCCAGCCAGTACGATGTAATGGGCGTAGTCGGAAACGGTGCCACTCATCTTGTACAGCAGGAAGCCGGCATAAGCCATGCCGATCTGCTCATAGCGGTAACAGGCTCAGACGAGCTTAATCTGCTTTGCTGCCTTATAGCAAAGAAAGCCGGAAACTGCCAGACAATAGCCCGCGTCAGAAGTCCGCAGTATTACACCGAAGCGCCGTTTCTCAAGGACGAGCTCGGTCTAGCTATGGTAATAAATCCCGAACAGGCGGCAGCAAACGAGATCGCAAGAGTGCTGCGATTTCCGTCGGCAATAAAAATAGACAGCTTCGGCAGAGGCAAGGTGGAGCTGCTGAAATTCCGTCTGCCCGAGGAAAGTCCGCTGGTAGGCTGCGCCGCAAAGGAAATCGCCACAAAACTGCACTGCGACATACTGGTCTGCACCGTCGAACGCGGCGACGAGGTGCATATCCCAAAGGGCGATTTTGTGTTTGAAGAAAAGGACGTTATTTCGATAGTTGCCGCCACCAGAAAGGCAGGGGAATTTTTCAAGCGCATAAAATACAAGATGAATTCCGTCAAGGACGTAATGATAGTCGGCGGCGGCGAAATCGGTCACTACCTGTGCGAGCAGCTGACGCGTTCAGGTATGTCGGTAAAACTCATCGAAAAGGATCCCGAACGCTGCGAACAGCTGAGCGAGCTCCTCAACGACGTCACCGTCATTAACGGCGACGCCAGCGACCAGAATATCCTTCTTGAAGCCGGTCTTGAAAACGCAGACGCATTCGTTGCCCTGACAAATCTCGACGAGGAAAACATACTCCTGTCGCTGTTCGCAAGAAGCGTCGGCA
>CAYRLM010000014.1:0-21108 GCA_964425035.1 uncultured Ruminococcus sp. | reverse complement strand
GCCGGAAACAATGAGCGTTGAGCGCCGCAATCTTCTGAAAGCCTACGGTGCGGAAGTGGTGCTGACGGAGGGCGCAAAGGGCATGAAGGGCGCTATCGCAAAGGCGCAGGAGCTTGCCGCCGAAACGCCGCACAGCTTTATCCCGAGCCAGTTCACAAATGCCGCCAATCCTGCCGCACACCGTATCACCACGGGCCCCGAGATATGGAACGATACCGACGGAAAGGTAGACATCTTTGTTGCGGGAGTAGGCACAGGCGGCACAGTTTCGGGCGTGGGCGAATATCTCAAGAGCAAGAACCCGAACGTGCAGGTGGTTGCGGTAGAGCCGGCAGGCTCGCCGGTGCTTTCCAAGGGTACGTCGGGGCCTCACAAGATACAGGGCATAGGCGCAGGTTTTGTTCCCGACACCCTGAATACCGGGGTTTACGACGAGGTTATCGCCGTAGAAAACGAGGACGCATTTGAAACCGGAAGAATTCTCGCAAGAAAAGAGGGACTGCTTGTCGGCATTTCGTCAGGTGCGGCGGTATGGGCGGCAACGCAGCTCGCCAAGCGCCCCGAAAACAAGGGGAAGATAATTGTTGCGCTTCTGCCGGATACGGGTGAGAGATATCTCTCAACGCCGATGTTCTCGGAATAACCTTATTAAATATTATCGCTCCGTCATTTCTCGCAGCTTTCGGTTTCGGGGGCTGTGAGGCAGACGGAGTTTGCTTTTTAATTAGTAAGACATCTATTGACAATGCAATCGGTTTGTGATATAATAATACCACAAATCTTATATATTTAATAGGTTATTAATGATACGGAGAATAATTATATGAAAATAGCGCTGGCGCAGATGAAAATGAAAGAAAGCGTTCGGGATAATCTGAACGCTTCGCTCGGTTATATCGCACGGGCGGCGAAGCAGGGAGCCGACCTTATCTTTTTCCCGGAGCTTCAGCTGTCGCCGTTTTTCCCGTCAATGCGGGGCGGCAGTTCTTCGCAGTATCTCATGAAGCAGGACGGCGAAGAGATATCCGAACTGTGCCGCAGCTGCATGGAAAGCCGAATTTCTGCGAGCGTCAACGTCTTTTTGCGGGAAAACGGGCATAATTATGACGCTTCGCTGATGATTTCGAATAACGGGGAAATTCTCGGAGTTTCAAAGATGGTGCATATTGCGTCCTTTCCGCATTTTTATGAGTCGGAATATTACACGCCGTCAGACACGGGCTTCCGTGTGTACGGTATTCCGACGAACGGCGGCAGCGTAAGAGTGGGGGTTGTCATATGCTTCGACCGTCATTTCCCGGAAAGCATACGCTGCTGTGCGCTCATGGGTGCGGAGCTTATCATAATACCGACGGCAAATCTCACGGACGAGCCGCAGGATATGTTTTTGTGGGAACTGAGGGTGCAGGCGGTGCAGAATTGCGTATGCATAGCCATGTGCAACCGTGTGGGAGCAGAGGGGGATATCACGTTCTGCGGCGGCTCTGTCATAATTGACCATAAAGGTGCCGTCACTGCTCTCGCAGACGGGGGAGAGCAGCTTCTGACCGCAGACATCGATACAAGTGCGGCGGTGAGCGACAGGCTGCATTCGCCGTATTTTACCTCACGCAGACCTGAGAAATACGGCATTATTGCCGGAAAAGGAGAAACGCTATGACCTTACAGCAGCTGCATTATGTGATAACAATTACGGAGATGGGTTCGTTCAATAAAGCCTCGGAAGTGCTGTATGTGGCGCAGCCCTCACTTACCGGCGCGGTACAGGAGCTTGAAAAGGAGCTTGGCATTGTTATATTTAACCGAACCAGAAAGGGTGTCACGCTTACGAACGACGGACTGGAATTTATCAACCATGCCCGGCAGCTTTATCAGCATTATGAGATAATCCTTGACAAATACGGCAAAAGCGGTGCGCTGAAAAAGAAATTCGGCATTTCGACACAGCATTATTCCTTCGCCGTAAAGAGCTTCGTCGAGATGGTAAAGGAATACAACACTGCGGAATACGAGTTTGCTATAAGGGAAACCAAAACAAGAGAGGTAATCGAGGACGTCAGCGCTTCCAAAAGCGAGATAGGTATACTCTATCTGAGTGATTTCAACCGCAACATCATGGAAAAGCTGTTCAGAACGAACGGTCTGGAATTTCACAAGCTGATAGACTGCAAGACCTATGTTTATCTCTGGAAAGGACACCCGCTGAGCGGACTCGGTTCCATAAGCTTTGAACAGCTTGCGGATTATCCCTGCTTCTCATTTGAGCAGGGGGACAACGGCTCGTTTTACTTTGCGGAGGAGATATTCAGCACGAATGAATATCCGAGAAGCATCAAGGTGAACGACCGTGCGACCATGCTGAACCTGATGGTGGGACTGAAAGGGTACACGCTATGCTCCGGCATTATCTGCGAGGAGCTGAACGGAACTGACTATATCGCCGTGCCGCTGGAGGATAACGGTGACCCGTCACGGAACAATATGGAGATAGGCTACATAGTGAAAAAGGATATGCTGTTAAGCTCCATGGGCAAGCGGTTTATACAGGAAATGCACCGCTGCCTGAACATTTCCGAACAACAGGAACAGAATAGGAGAATATCATGAAGCTGATAGATTTTCATGCGCATGTTTATCCCGACAAAATCGCCGAAAAAGCAACGGCGAGCACATGCGATTTTTACGGGCTGAAAACCGACCTTACAGGCACGACAAGCGTGCTGCTGGAGCAGGGAAAAAAGGCGGGGATATCGGAATTCGTGCTGCTGCCTGTGGCGACAAAGCCGGAGCAGGTGCGCCACATAAACGAGTTTATTCTCGGGGAAATGCACAGCCACCGGGAGTTCCACGGCTTCGGAACGCTCCATGCCGCAATGGAAGCGCCTGCGGAGGAAACGGAGTTTATAATCTCCTCGGGGCTTGAGGGCGTAAAGCTGCACCCGGACACGCAGCGGTTCCCCATCGACGACGAGCGGCTGTTCCCGGTGTACGACAGGCTTCAGGGCGGTCTGCCCGTGCTGATACACTGCGGAGATACAAGGTATGATTATTCCCACCCGAGAAGATTAAGGCGGATTTTGGACGAGTTCCCCCGCCTGAATGTAATTGCGGCTCATCTCGGCGGTTGGTCAATGTTCGACACTGCGTTTGAATATCTTCGGGATAAGGATTGCTATTTTGACATTTCCAGCTGCATGATGTTTCTGCCGCCCGAAAAAATGAGGGAATATATTTCCGGGTACGGCGCAGACCGCATTCTTTTCGGCACGGATTTTCCCTTGTGGAATCCCGTGAACGAGGTGGAAAGCTTCCTGCGGCTGGGACTTAACGATGAAGATCGGGAAAAGATAGCGTTCCGCAATGCACAGAGGATACTCAAAGGCGAATTTTAAGGCAGCACCGCATTATTATTGTGGTGCGGCGGCAATCGGGAAAGTCACGCTGCGGGCTTTCCCGATTGTTGTTTTGATAGGTTCAGCCTATTACCGAGTATACCTATATGATATTAGACAAATCAAATTTTTTATGATATAATCTAATTACAAACAAAGAAAGGGGTACAATACCATGAAAGTAATTGCAACGGTAAAAAAGAATTCGTGTATGTGTATGATGCAGCTTCAAAATCACTGTATCATGCGATGTTGTGCGCCCCGAATGTGACTTGCGATGTCACGGACAACGACCTGTCAAATGAATGGTGATTACGGAAGCTCTGAAATTGCTTCCATTTTTTATGCCAACTATTAAGGAAATGTGATGAATGTCATCGCAGGGTGAACTCAAATGAAAAAAACAATACTGTCCGGCTTGCTGGCAATATCCCTGCTTGCTCTGCTGACCGCCTGCGGCGAGAATAAAACTCCCGCAGTTTCGGAGAATGAAGAGAGTACCTCGGATTGCTGCAAGACTGCGACCGAAGAGGCTGAAAAGGACGACTGCTGCGAAACCGAAGAACCGCAGACGACCGAAACAGCTTCGCAAATACCGGATTGCTGCGGATAACACAGCAAAAATCAATTAACCGAAAGGAATATGGTGAATATCATGAAAAAATCGTTGACATCGGGCGTTATCGCCCTTGCATTGCTTCTTTCCGTTACCGGCTGCTCCAATTCCGAGGGCAGCTCTTCCGGAACTGACAGCGGCTCACAGACATCACAGGCTGCTCAGACAGCACAGACTTCTCAGACGGATAATTCCCAAACCGAAAGTCAAACGGAAAGCCAAACCGAAACGGCTCAGCTTGAGAAAACGGATTTCAACCTCGGCTACCTCAATTCAACGGCGCACCTTCTGGCATTCGTTGCCAAGGAGGAAGGCTATTTCGACGAAGAGGGACTGAATGTGGAACTGACCCAGTTCTCCAGCGCAGCGGAGCTTAATTCCGGGCTGGAGTCCGGCAAGCTGGACGTGGCGTTTATCGGCTCTGTTCCGTCGCTCACATTCCAGAGTCAGGGACACGACATCACTATCTTCGGCGGCGCAATGACCAACGGTCACGGCTATGTCATCAAAACGCAGTACACCGACGGACTTTCCGACTGGGACGTTTCAATTCTTAAAGGAAGAAACGTCGCTTCCGTCAAGAACAGCGTACAGGACGCAGAGCTTCAGATACTGCTGAAAAACGCCGAGATTGAGATAGGCGAGGGCGAGGATCAGGTGAATATCGTTTACTTCGACAGCCAGAAAGACGCTTATGCGGCATTGCAGAACGACACCATAGACGCAGCCTCCGTTTACTCGCCGTATGCCTCCCTTGCAAAGGGACAGGGCTACGAGGTGGTCTACTACTGCTCCGAGGAGGAAGCGCTCCAGAATCAGCCATGCTGCCGTCAGGTGGCTGCGACTTCCGCTCTGAGCGCAAGTCCCAACGCCTACAATGCATTTGAAAGAGCGCTGATAAAGGCATACAAGTTCTCTCAAGAAAATCAGGACGGAACTATCAAGGACGTCAAGAAGTACATTGACATCGACGAGGACTATATCAGAACCGAGGTTTACGGCGGCTATGCCGTTTCCAGCCCCGATCCCGACAAGCAGGGAACCGTTACCCTGAAAGAAACCATCGTTGCGCTTGGCTATACCGATGATTATGATATCGACAATTATTACAACACGGATATCTACAAAAAGGCGCTGGCAAGCCTTGTAGCCGAAAATCCCGACGATACGGTATATCAGTCCTTACAGGAGCATTTTGATCAGTATGAATAAAGCGACCCGTTAATATCCAACCAAAACAGAACGGAAGAAATGCGCTTCCGTTCTGCTTTTGCGGAAGTCGGTTTGTATAAGCGAGAGGTGAAAACATTGAGCAAAATAGATGTGCGGGAGCTGACGGTGGATTACACCGAGAAGAACGACCGCTTCACGGCGCTTAAGGACGTGTCCTTTTCGGTGGAGTCAGGGACGTTCGTCAGCGTTATCGGCTCCAGCGGCTGCGGAAAAAGCACGCTTTTGAGCGTGTTGGAGGGTATCAATTTTCCTACCTCCGGAGAAATCCTGATAGACGGAAAGCCAATCACCGGCACGGGAACAGACAGGGGCGTTGTGTTCCAGCATTATTCCCTGTTCCCGTGGATGACCGCAAGGAAAAACGTTGCGTTCGGGGTGAAGCAGGTGAAAAAGGACGCTACCAAAGAGGAAAGGCTGAAAATCGCAGATGAATTTCTGGACAAGGTAGGTCTGGAAAAATTCAAGGACAAATATCCCGGACAGCTTTCCGGCGGTATGCAGCAGCGAGTTGCCATTGCCCGCGCTCTTGCCATGGACACGGATATCCTGCTGATGGACGAGCCTTTCGGCGCAATTGACGCAAAGAACCGCACGATTTTGCAGGAGCTGCTTCTGAAGCTGTGGGAGGGCGACGGCACGCATGAGAAAAAAACAGTCGTATTTGTCACGCATGATATTGATGAAGCGATACTCCTGTCCGACCGTATAGTGATGATGGCGGCAAGTCCGGGGAGGGTTTACCGTGAGATACCAGTTCCGTTCGAGCGGCCGAGAAACCGCTCGCAGCTGGTGCAGACGAAAGAATACAGCGCATTTCGCAACGAGCTGCTTGCGCTGTTTTACAGCGATATCATGAACAAGATAGGCGGAAGCGAGGTGGTGCTGTAATGCTGTTGCAGAAACAATACACGGGCTTTTTTCGGCGGCAGGAACGGAGCATACAGAAGCCGGACGGCGCTGCAATTCCGCTGCATAAGCGTTACCTTAGGGTGACGAACCTGCTGTTCCTCATTCTGACAGCGGTGCAGTTTCTGCCGGACAAAATAGAAAAGGATCCGCAGACGTCGTATGTGATTTGGTTTGCGGTGGGGGTAGAGGCGCTTGTTCTGATAGCGTCGGCGCTGATAAGAAAGCCCGAGGGACTGAACCTGTTCCTCGATATTATAGGCTTCCTGTTCGGCTTCCTGATTTTGTGGACATTGGCGACCGCAAAACTCGATCTGCTAAAGCAGTCGCTGTTTCCGCCGCCCGGCAGGGTGTTTGCGCAGTTCGTCGAGGATATAGATAAAATTCTCGTCAACATAAAAAGCTCGGTGGGTATAATCATTCAGGGCTATCTGCTGGCGGCTGCCGTCGCAATACCTCTCGGGCTGTTCCTCGGGTGGAACACAAGGCTCGGAAATGCGGCGACATACATATCCAAATTTCTCGGCTCTATACCGCCGATTGTATATATTCCGTACGGTATCGCACTGCTGCCGACTTTCCGTTCGGTATCGGTATTCGTTATCTTCCTTGCCACATTCTGGCCTGTGTTTGCCAGCACCATGAGCGGCGTGCTGGGTGTGGAGCAGAAGGTCATAGATTCCGCAAAGGTGCTGAATGTGAACAGGTTTACAATGCTGTTTTCGGTGATTCTTCCGGCGGCGCTGCCGCAGATATTCATCGGCTGCAATCAGGGGCTGAGCGTGTCGTTTATACTGCTCACCTCGGCGGAAATGATAGGAGCACGCGACGGACTGGGCTATTATGTCAAGCAATATTCGGATTTCGGCGACTACACACGCACAATTGTGGGACTTCTGGTCATCGGCGTGGTGGTCATTGTGATATCGTTCCTGTGCAACAAGCTGCAAAAGTATCTGCTGCGCTGGAAACGCTGAACCCTTACGCCGAAATCGCTGCCGCACGGCGGCAAAAAACGCATCTTTTTTGAGGAAGAGGAAAGAGGAACCTATGACAGAAATTTTATGGCACGGCAGAGGAGGTCAGGGAGCGTTCACGGCGGCAAGACTGCTGGGAGCGGCGTTTTCGCTGAAAAGCGAAGACAGCTATGCGCTCGCATTTCCGTCCTTTGGGCCCGAGCGGAGGGGTGCGCCCATAAGGGCGTTCACGAAGCTTGACGACAGACCTATCGGCAACCGAAGCGAGATTGCCAAGGCGGATTACAGCATATTTTTAGACGACACGCTGTTTTCGGATACGGCGTTTTCCGAGCTGAAGCCAAACGGCAGGATACTTCTCAACACAAGGCGCAAAATCGATGACGAGCGTGTGATAACGCTGGACGGCGATAAAATCGCCGCGGAAATATTGAAGCTGCCCATTACCAACACCATTATGCTGGGCGCATTTGCGGCGGTGTTCGACGGAATAACGCCTGAGGATATCGGCGAAGCGATACGTCTGAATATGCCCGAAAAGCTCCATGCGAAAAATATCGCCGCAGTGGAAGCAGCCGCAAAGGAGGTGCGCTCATGAAGCCTTATCTGAGGGAAAAGGCACCGTCCTCGCTTTCGGAAATTCCCGAAACCACCTCCTACGAAGCCGGGTATCTCGTCACAAAGAACGCCGGCTGGCGCAGCGTCCGTCCGGTGATACTGGAGGATAAATGCGTGGGCTGCCTGCAATGCTATCTGCATTGTCCGGACGGGGTCATATACAAAAAGGACGGAAAGGTAGCCATAGACTACGATTTCTGCAAGGGCTGCGGTATCTGCAAAAAAATATGTAAGGTCAATGCGATAGAAATGGAGGCGGAAAAGTAATGGCAAAGCAATTTTTATCGGGAAACGAGGCTTTTGCCTACGGTATCCGCCTTGCCCGACCGCAGGTCATCTCCGCTTACCCCATCACGCCGCAGACCATTGTGGTTGAAAAGCTGTCAGAAATGGTGGAGGACGGCAGCCTGAAATCGGAATTTATCCATGTTGAATCGGAGCATTCCGCACTCTCCTGCGCCATGGGCGCTTCGGCGGTGGGCGCCAGAGCCTTTACCGCCACATCGTCGCAGGGTCTGCTTTATATGGCGGAATGTCTGACCTATGCCTCCGGCGGCAGATTCCCTATCGTCATGATGAACGCCAACCGCTCCACTGCGCTTCCGTGGAATATTTACGGAGATCAGAGAGATTCTCTTTCACTGCTGGACTGCGGCTGGATACAGGCGTATGCGGAGAATGCGCAGGAGGCGCTGGATCTGGCGCTGATGAGCTACCGCATCGCCGAACGCAGAGAGGTTTCCACGCCGTTCATGGCTAATCTTGACGGCTTCGTGCTGACGCATACCTATGAGGTGGTTGACGTGCCGACGGCGGAGCAGGCGGACGCATTCCTGCCGAAGTTTGAAACCGAAAACAAGCTGGATCTTGATAATCCGAGAAATCTCGCATTCTCCGCTGGGCCGGATCACAACACGGCTTTCAAGTACAAGGAGCATATCGGACTGCTGAACGCAAAGAAAGCGGTAGCAGAAACGGAGGACGAATTCGCAGAAATTTTCGGCAGACGTTACACGGGTCTTACCGAAAGCTACCGCATCGAGGACGCAGACTATATCCTCATAACGCTGGGCAGCATTTCGGGGCTTGTCAGGGAAACGGTGGACAGGCTGCGCAGCGAAGGCGCAAAGGCAGGGCTGCTGCGGCTGCGTTATATCCGTCCGTTCCCGAACCGGGAAATCGCCGAAGCGGTGAAAAACGCAAAGGCGGTCGCCGTGCTTGAAAAGGATATTTCATTCGGCAGCGAGGGTACGGTTTACACAAACGTCAATTCCGCACTGCACAAGGCTGATGTGAATATTCCGACGTCGAACTATATCGGCGGACTTGGCGGCAGGAATATCTCCGCCGACGATATTTCGGGTATTTTCGAAGAATTGAAGGAGCAGCGTTCCAAGCTGAAATTTCTGGGGATAGAAGGTGACGGCGAATGAGCATAACGGCAAAAACTCTGAACGAGGATGAATTTTTCTACGGGCATAAGGCTTGTGCGGGCTGCGGCGGCAGTTTGGCGGTGAGAATTGCGCTGAAAGTTCTCGGTGAACGCTCCGTCGCCGTGCTGCCTGCCGGGTGCATGTCGGCGGTGGGATTTAACTTTCCGCAGCTGTGTTTCGGCAACAATGCGATAATCTCCACCTTTGCCGGGACAGCTTCGATGCTTACCGGAATTGAAGCGGGGCTGAGGACGCAGGGCATTACGGATTTCCATGCGGTGGGCTTCGCAGGGGACGGAGGCACGGCGGATATCGGCATTCAGGCGCTTTCGGGCGCGATAGACAGGAACGACGACATTCTGTATATCTGCTACGACAACGAGGCGTACATGAACACGGGCATTCAGAAAAGCTCGCTGACGCCGTTCGGCGCAAGAACCACCACAACTCCTGCGGGAAAGAATATCCGAGGAAATATCAGACCGAAGAAGAACATGTTCGAGATAGTCGCCGCACACGGCATTCCCTATGCGGCTACCGCAAGCATAGGATATATGAACGACTTCATGCGAAAGGTGGAAAAAGCGTCTAAGATAAAAGGCGCAAAGTATATCCACATCATTGCGCCCTGTCCCACCGGCTGGGGAATTGCCGCCGATGAAACGGTGGATATCGCAAAAGAGGTTGTGGACTGCGGCCTGTGGTATCTTGCGGAATACGAAAACGGCGAGTTCACTCTGAACCACCGTCCAAAGGAATTTACGGACGCCGCCGACTATCTGAAAAAGCAAAGCCGCTTCCGTCATCTTACCGACGAGGACATACAAACCATCAAACGCTCCCGTGACGCAAAATGGGAAGCGATAAACAAGACTTTCAAAACAATTCAGGAGGAAAAACCATGAGCAGAGATGTAAACAGCAAGTATTGGGATGAGGAGCTGGAAACGCTCCCCCGCGAGGAACTGGAAAAAAGGCAGCTCGCAGATCTCAAGGAGATCGTGAAGTTCGCCTACGACCATGCGCCGTATTACAAGCGTTCCTTTGATGCCGCAGGCGTAAAGCCGGAGGACATTCAGACGCTGAGCGATATACAGAAGTTCCCGTTTATCGACAAAAAGACCCAGAGAGATACGCAGGGCGTAGGTTCGTTTTTAGGCGAACTTGCCGCCGTTCCAGAGGAGGACGTGGTGTTTATTTCCACATCCTCCGGCTCGACGGGCGTTCCCACAATGAGCCCGTTCACCAAAAAGGATTTTGACGAGTTTCAGGAAACTGAAAGCCGCTGGTTCTGGCAGGTGGGAATGCGCCCCAACGACCGCTACGTCCATGCGCTGAACTTTTCGCTGTATGTCGGCGGCCCGGACGTTATCGGTGCGCAGAACCTCGGTGCGCTTTGCATCTGGGGCGGCACGCTGCCCAGCGAAAGACTGCTGTTCGTGCTGAAAACCTATCAGCCGACAGTCATTTGGACAAGCCCCTCATACGCATGGCAGCTCGGTGAAAAAGCGCTGAAGAGCGGTATCGATCCGAAAAAGGATCTCAACATCAAGAAGATAATAGTTGCGGGAGAACTGGGCGGTTCGATAGAGGCTACACGCAAGGCGATAGAGGATCTGTGGGGCGCAGAGGTTTACGACTTCTACGGTCTGTCGGATATTTTCGGCGCATGCGCCGCAATGTGCGAAGCAAAGAACGGTCTGCATATCGCCGAAAATCACATTCTTGTCGAAACCGTGGATATTCACACCGGAGAGGTGCTGAAGCCCGGCGAGGTCGGCGAGTTGGTGTTCACCACGCTGCGCAAGCATGCACGTCCGCTTATCCGCTTCCGCACTGGAGATATCGGCTGGATAGACAACACACCTTGCTCATGCGGAAGAACCCACGGCAGAATACACATCAACGGCCGCAAGGACGATATGTTTATCGTTTCCGCAGTCAATGTATTCCCAAGCGATATCGAGGCGGTTATTCGCGAGCTTTCAGGCATAACGGGCGAGTACCTTATCCGTGTATTTGAGAAGGACTTCACCTGCAAGTATTCCGTTGAGATTGAGAAAAACGCAGATAATCCGGCGACAGACGAGGCGGTTGCGGCAGAGGTTTCCTCCGCTCTCAAGGCTCGTATCGGAGTAAAGCCCTATCAGGTGGTAGTACACCCGGACGGCGGACTTGATACACGCTCCGAGCATAAATCCAGAAGAATTATCGACGAGCGCAAGCTTGACTTCACGATATAAAAATAAAAATCGACGGTCTGAGCCGCTCTCCTTCGGGAGAGCGGCTTTTCCGCAATATTCAAAAATGCTTCAAAACGGATACAATTTAGGCGGAAAAGATGATTGACAATATCGACATTCCGTGATATAATTACAATTACCAAAACATGCGTTTCGTGATAATTGCATATAGGGAGGAATGCATATGGAATATACGGCGCATATTGCCGACGACGGGCGTATCCAGACGGTGAGCAGGCACTGCGAGGCGGTGTCGGAGCTGTGCGGAGTTTATGCTGCGCAAGCGGGTCTTGAATATACCGGGAGGCTGGCAGGGCTTGTTCATGATATGGGAAAGCTGTGTGCTGATTTCAACGGATATATTCATGGCAGTAACGGATATTCCCGCGGTCAGATAGACCATGCGTATGCGGGGGCAAGGTACATATGGGAGCTTGGTCAGGGCGGCGGCGCTTTCCGAAAGGAGGCGGCACGGCTTGCCGCACATGTGGTGATATCGCACCACGGGCTTCACGACTGGGTGGACGGCGAGCAGCAGGATTATTTCGGCAGAAGAGTATCCTGCGGAGAACGCTGGGACGAAATCACAGCCGCATGGGAGAAGTTATTTTCAAGAGAACGGCTTGAGGAATGGCTTGGCAGGGCGGCGGAGGAATTGAAGTCCGCATACTGCGGAGCGGAGCGGCTTACCGCCGGAGAAAAGGACAAGAACAGGTTTAGGGCGTTCTATACGGGAATGCTGGAGCGCTTTCTGCAATCCTGCCTGATAGACGCCGACAGAACCGACACGGCGGATTTTATGAGCAACATGAAATCGGAAGAACCCGACAGTGTTGAGGTGTGGGCTGATATGGAGCGGCAAATGACCGAAAAGCTGAAAGTTTTTTCGGTGAGAGAAGACCGTATTTCCATGCTGCGTCGGGATATTTCGGATCGCTGCGCCGGATTTGCGGACCATAGGGTAGGCGCTGTCAGGCTGATAGTCCCCACAGGCGGCGGAAAGACGCTCTCTTCGCTGCGTTTCGCAATAGAGTACTGTCGGCGGTACGGCATGAGTAAGATAATTTATACGGCGCCTTTTATGTCCATACTGGAGCAGAACAGCAAGGAGTTCAGGCAGATTGCGGGCGATGAGAATTTTCTCGAACACCACTCCGATATATTCGCCAAAACGGACAATGATGAGGAACTTGCGGAATTGGAGCTTGCATGTGAGCGCTGGACAAGCCCTGTTATTGCCACGACAATGGTACAGCTTCTGAATGCGCTGTTTTCGGGCAAAACGAGTGCGGTTCGCAGATTTCACAGGCTGAGCCGTTCGGTGATAATCATTGACGAGGTGCAGTCGCTTCCGCTCAAATGCGTATATCTGTTTGACCTTGCGGTGAATTTTCTGACGAAGTTCATGGGCAGCGCCGTGATACTTTGCTCGGCAACTCAGCCGCAGCTTGATAAAACGAAGTACCCGGTAATATTTGACGAGCGCGGGTCTATGACCGGGGATTATACCGCAGATTTTGAAGCGTTCCGCAGAACGAAAGCGGTGACGCTGCTGAAAAACGGCGGCTATGATTATGACGAAGCTGCTGACATATGCATGGAGAAATTCCGCGAGAACGGCGACCTGTTGGTGATAGTAAACACGAAAACATCGGCGGCGGAGCTGTTTCGGCGGCTGTCCGAGAGAAATAAGTCGGAGGCGGAGCCGGCGGTGACGGCGCATATAAGCACACGGCTTTGCACGGCGCACAGAAGAAGCGAGATAGAGCGGCTGCGAAAGCTCCTTGATGAGAAAAAGCCCGTAATATGCGTCACCACTCAGCTTATAGAAGCAGGGGTGGATATCAGCTTCCGCTGCGTTGTGCGGGCGCTTGCGGGGCTTGACAGCGCAGCTCAGGCGGCAGGGCGCTGCAACCGAAACGGCGAAGCCGAATGCCGTCCGGTGTATATTCTGGAGTTTGGCGAGGAGCGCCTGACGGCGCTGCCGGAGATACGCACGGGTAAGTCCTGTGCAGCGAGCGTATGCACGCAGTGCGGATTTGACGATGTTCTTTCTCCGCAGGCAGAAGCGGAGTATTTTGAAAGATATTACAGCGAGAACGAGAAGCTTCTGGGATACAATTGCAGCGACGGAGAGCAGAAATCGGATTTGTTGGATATGCTGTCGCTGAATAAGAACAGAGGGAACAAGAACCAATACGCAGGTCAGGCATTTGCGACCGCCGGGAGAATATTCGAGGTTATCGACAATGACACAATGCCCGTGATAGTTCCCTATAATGATGAAGCGAAGAATATCATCGGCAGACTGAACGGCGTGATATCCTTGCAGGAGGCGCTAAAGCTTCAGCGCAGGGCGCAGGAATACACCGTGGGCGTGTATGCGCAGGAGCTTCGGAAACTTATGGACTGCGGCGCAGTGTATACTCTGGGTTCGGGGGCGCTTGCGCTGAACGAGGGTTATTACGATCCGATGCTCGGCATGATTAACGAGGGAACAACAGAAAATTATATTTTCTGATCTGTTATTATAAGAAATCTATGAACGGAGGAGTGATATTATTGAGCAGACCGGAGCATGACAATTATGTCGAATTTGAGGTGAGCGGCGATCTGGCGCTGTTCTCGGACGTGCTGACACGTCCGGGCGGCGAGAAATCCAGCTATCCTATCCCGACCTATGAGGGGCTTAAAGGAATAATGCATAGCATTTACTGGAAGCCTACCATTATTTGGATAATCGACGACGTTCGGATAATGAACCGCATTTCCACCGAACGAAAGGGAATACGTCCCATAAAATACGGCGGCAAAAACGATCTTTCGTACTACACCTATCTTCGTGACGTCAGGTATCAGGTGAGGGCGCATTTTGAGTGGAACGACAACCGCCCGGAGCTTGAACGGGACAGAAACGAGAACAAGCACCACAATATTGCAAAGCGCATGATAGAGCGAGGCGGCAGACGTGATATTTTCCTCGGCACACGGGAATGCATGGGATATGTGAAGCCGTGCGTTTTCGGCGAGGGCGAGGGGTATTACGACAATTCCGGAGAGGTGCTTTACGGCTTTACCTATCACGGGATAACCTATGCGGACGAGGCGGTGCTGCCTGAGGACAAGGGACAGATGACGGTACGCTTCTGGCAGCCGATGATGGTAAACGGCGTGATACGTTTCCGGCGCCCCGACGAGATACCCGAGGAGCATAAGCGCCATATCAGAAAGATGCCGATAAAGCCGTTCGGAGAAGAGCATGGCAATTTCACCGGGCTGGAGGAATTCGTTTTCGAGGACGGAGGTGACGAGGTTGAGCTGGATAGATGAGCTTGGAAAGGTGTATGAGCTGTGCTGCGGCACTGAGCAGGACGGAGAGCCGCTGCTGCCCGTGTCACATTCTACGGCGAATGCGCAGATAACCGTCAATATAAATTCCGACGGCACAATTCCGATAAGCGGATTTGCGGAGCGTATACCCGATAAAATTCTCACGTCGGATAACAAGTCCGTGAAGAATGAAGATGTTGTTACCGTGATACCCGTTACGGAGGATTCTGCGGCAAGAGGCAACGGTGTTTTTCCTCATCCGTTTGCGGATAAACTTATTTATATTGCCAAAGATTATGCTGCCTTTGTCGGTGGGGAGAATTCCGACAATACAAAATATCACGAAGCATATATGTCGCTGCTGAAAAGTTGGTGCGACTATGATACCGAAAACAAAGCGATCCGTGCGGTTTATGAGTATTTATCAAAAGGAACGCTGATAGCCGACCTTGTTGCCGCAAAGGTATTCGAAACAGACCCCGAAACGGGAAAGTTCAGCAATGCTAAGATAAACAGCAATGCGCAGAAGGACTGTTTTGTCCGCTTTAAGGTAGACGGGAGAGCGACATGGAAAGACACGGATATGTATAATAGCTTTATCCGCTTCAACAGCTCAGACTCCGGCGATACTCAGCTTTGTTATGCCACCGGTCAGCAGTCGTTGCCTACCTATAAGCACCCGAGCAAAATACGGAATGCCGGCGATAAAGCCAAGCTGTTTTCTACCAACGACGAAAGCGGATTTTCCTATCGGGGCAGATTTTGCAGCAAGGAAGAGGCTGTTTCTATCGGGTATGATTACTCGCAGGAGATACATAATGCGCTGAAATGGCTGATAAAGCGGCAGGGTAAGTCTGTCGGAGATTTATGCATAGTCACATGGGAAAGTGCGTTGAATCCGCTGCCCGAAATAATCGAAAACAGCGAAAGCTTGTTTTCCGACGAAGATACGCAAGAGTATGACCCTAATATCGCAAACAAAAACCAAACGGTATTTTCTCTGACGGGGAGAGAGAATATTTACGACAAAGGCTCTAAAACCATGCTGATGATGCTTGACAGCGCAACGCCGGGGCGTTTGTCCATGTCTATGTATACCGAGCTTGCAACGTCCGATTACCTCGCAAATCTCGAACGCTGGCACAACACAACGGCATGGATAAGGTTCGGAAAGGCAAAGTCCTTTTCAATGAAAGAGATAGCCAATTTTGCTTTCGGAACCGAAAAGAGGTTTGTGGAGTGCAGCGCCGAGGTGCTTAAAGAAACGGTACAGCGGCTCGTTCCCTGCGCCGCACAGGGCAGAGATATTCCTCGGGATATCGTTTCGGCTCTTTTCAATAAGGCATGCCGCCCGACCGCTTATAATAATCAGAGCAGCTGGAAAAACGTACTTGACTGCGCCTGCGGAATGCTGCGCAGACAAATAATTGAGAGAAAAGGAGAATGTACAATGGCACTTGACACCGAATGCCGGAGCAGAAGCTATATCTACGGCAGACTGCTTGCGGTTGCCGACAGAGCGGAAAGCTCCACCTACGACAGGGACAGCGCAAGAACAACGAATGCAAGACGTTTCTTTGAGGCGTTTTCAAATCACCCCTATACCACATGGGCGGTGATATTCAAAAATCTGCGCCCCTATTTAGACCGTATGAACGAGGGAAGCCGTATATATTATGAGCGGCTTATCAACGAGATAACGGATCTTTTTGACCGTGAAAGCTTTGCGGATAATTCGCCGCTGACCCCGGAGTTCCTGCATGCATACAGCTGCCAAACAAACGCTTTATTCAACAAAAACAACAGTGAAAACAAGGAGGAAAACTGACCATGAGCATTTTACAGAACAAGATTGACTTCGCCGTTATCATTTCCGCAACAGACGCCAATCCCAACGGCGACCCGCTTAACGGCAACCGTCCCCGTGAAAATTCCGAGGGCTTCGGCGAGATATCCGATGTGTGCATAAAGCGCAAAATACGCAACCGGCTTCAGGATATGGGAGAGTATATTTTTGTGCAGAGCGATGACCGCTGTGACGACGGCTGCGACAGCCTGCACGCCAGAGTGAAGAAGTGCGAGGAGCTTAAAGGCGTGACAAACCGTGATGAATTTGTCCGCATTGCCTGCAAAAAGTGGATAGATGTACGGGCGTTTGGTCAGGTGTTTGCATTCAAAGGCACTGATGTCGTATCTGCCAGTGCAAGAGGTCCTGTTTCAATTGGTATTGCCAAGAGCATATCTCCTATTGATATCATAAGCATGAAGATAGTTAAGAGCGTCAATAATGAAGATGGGGAAAAAAAGGGTCCTGACACAATGGGAATAAAGAACCGTGTGGAATTCGGGCTTTATGTGTTCAAGGGCAGCATAAACTGCCAGCTTGCGGAAAAGACAGGCTTCACCGAGGAGGACGCAGAGAAGATAAAGGAAGCTCTCAAAACACTGTTTGAGAACGACTGCTCGTCTGCACGCCCCGAGGGAAGCATGCAGGTATGCCGTGTTTACTGGTGGAAGCATGACAGCAAGACCCCGGCGGTATCCTCCGCAAAGGTGCATAATTCGCTGAAAATAACGGAAAAGTCAGGGCTTGACCACAGAGCGCACAGCTTTGAGGATTACGACATTGTGCTCGAGAAGATTGACGGACTGGCAGAGCCGGAAATATTCGGGGATATGTAATGGAATACAGCGAGGACGAATACCTCATGATATCCGGGATTCAGCACTTCGTTTTCTGCCGCCGCCAGTGGGCGCTTATACATATCGAGCGGCAGTGGGCGGAGAATTACCGCACGACTGACGGCAAGATAATGCACCGTAATGTTCACGACAATGAATTCAACGAAAGCAGAGGCGATGTGCTGATAACACGGGGAATGGCTGTTTCGTCGGCGCAGCTTGGCATATCGGGCGAGTGCGATGTGGTGGAGTTCCGCAAAAGCGGCAGCGGAGCGCTGATACACGGCAGGGAAGGCCGATATTCGGTAGTTCCGGTGGAATACAAGCGAGGCGAACCTAAGACCAATGACAGCGATATTCTTCAGCTTGCCGCACAGGGCTGCTGCCTTGAGGAAATGCTTTGCTGTGAGATACCCTACGGATATCTTTTCTATGGCGAAACCAGACGGCGCACGAGGGTGGACTTCACGCCGGAACTGCGTGAAAGGCTTCGCAGTATCACGGAAGAAATGCATGAATACTTTCGCCGCAGGTATACGCCTGTGGTAAGGCGCAGCCGTTCCTGCAATGCGTGTTCGCTTAAGGATATCTGTCTGCCGGGAATTTCCGGAAAATCTGCGTCGGAATATATACGGGAAACGCTTAGCTTATTCCCTGGAAACGCTTAGATTATTCCCCGGAAACGATTAGCTTGTTCACTGAAAGGCGGTCGGGTGACGATATATGAAGAAGCTGCTGAATACCGTTTATCTGCTTACTCCGGATCAATATCTGTCGCTGGACGGCGAAAATCTGGTGATACACCCTCAGGAGGGGGAGGAGCGGCGGCTTCCGCTGCATAATATTGAGGGAATTGTGGCGTTCGGGTCAAGGGGCGCTTCTCCTGCGCTGCTTGGAAAATGCGCAGAATACGGGATATCGTTCTGTTTTTTAAGCAGGAGCGGAAAATTTCTTGCCCGTTCGGTGGGAGCGGTCAGCGGAAACGTGTTACTGCGGCGCGAGCAGTACCGCCGTGCGGACAGCGAGGAATGCAGCCTGAAGCTTGCCGGAAATTTTATTGTGGGTAAGCTTTTTAACAGCAGATATGTTCTGGAACGCACACTCAGGGATCATGCGATGCGTGTGGATCAGGAGAAGCTGCGCAGTAAATCCGAATATCTCTCCGAGTCGATAAGAGCGGCGCTTGAAGCTGCGGACATGGACGCTCTGCGAGGGATAGAGGGCGAGGCGGCGCAGGTGTATTTTTCGGTTTTCAACGAGCTGATATTACAGCAGAATGAAGATTTTGAATTCACCGGGCGCAGCCGCAGACCGCCGCTGGATCGTGTGAATGCTCTGTTATCCTTTGCGTATTCGGTATCCGCTTCGATGTGTACGTCTGCGCTGGAATGTGTGGGTTTAGACCCGTATGTGGGGTTCATGCACACCGACCGTCCGGGGCGCTGTTCGCTGGCGCTTGACCTTATGGAGGAATTCAGGGCGGTCATGTGCGACAGATTTGTTCTTATGCTGATAAACAAGCGGATAATAGCCCCGGAGCATTTTGAAACCCGCGAGAACGGGGCGGTGCTGCTGAATGAAGAGGGAAGAAGAGTGTTCTTTACACAGTGGCAGAACAGAAAAAAAGAGGAAGCAACCCACCCGTTCCTGAAAGAGAAAGTGGAGTGGGGATTATTGCCGTACACTCAGGCGCTTCTTCTTGCAAGATATATCAGAGGGGATATTGACGAGTATCCGCCTTTGATGTGGAAATAATATGCTTCTGGTGATAACATATGATGTGAGCACCGAAACCTCCGGCGGCAGGAAACGGCTTCGTCAGGTCGCAAAGCAGTGTCTGAACTATGGAACAAGGGTGCAGAATTCGGTTTTTGAATGTGTGGTGGACGCTTCGCAGGCAAGGGAACTGAAATTCAAGCTCAAGCAGATTGTTGATCCGGAAACAGACAGTCTCAGATTTTACGATCTGGGAAACAGCTACGGAAACCGTGTGGAGCATTACGGAGCGAAAGCAACGTTGAATGTGGAGGATAACCTTATCTTCTGATTCGTGCGAATGTGAAGCTCACATGTTTATTCCGGAATATTCGCACCGGCGAAACCGTGTAAAATCGCTGTTTCGTGCTGTGCTTTTGCATGTCAATGCGGTGACTTTTGGGCGAAATGTCTAAAAATGCTTTGGGCGCCGAAAATTTATTGTATTGATTTGCCGTCGCTCCCTGCGTGGGAGCGTGGATTGAAATGCTTGTCACGGCTATCATTTTGTCCGTGTCGAGCGTCGCTCCCTGCGTGGGAGCGTGGATTGAAATCGCTGCCCACTGCATAAAATACTTATTGTATATGGTCGCTCCCTGCGTGGGAGCGTGGATTGAAATGCGACAAGCTGCGCCACACCGTCAGCCGTTAAAAGTCGCTCCCTGCGTGGGAGCGTGGATTGAAATTTTTTGAAATTGAAATCAGGAAACTTGTGTCAACGTCGCTCCCTGCGTGGGAGCGTGGATTGAAATACTCAGTGTTGACGGGTACAGTCGACTTACTTTTTGTCGCTCCCTGCGTGGGAGCGTGGATTGAAATAAACTCAAACATGCCCAGTTTTTGGAAAATATCTGTCGCTCCCTGCGTGGGAGCGTGGATTGAAATGGGACATGAAAACATCACGTCCCAAATAATTATAACGTCGCTCCCTGCGTGGGAGCGTGGATTGAAATCGTTTTACGCCCGGCGGCGTGAGAGCGGGACTTAAGTCGCTCCCTGCGTGGGAGCGTGGATTGAAATCATAATTTGTCGCTCCTCTTGTAACCAAAGATAAGTCGCTCCCTGCGTGGGAGCGTGGATTGAAATGGCAGGCGTAGATAGTTTGAAAGACTTTTTATTTAGTCGCTCCCTGCGTGGGAGCGTGGATTGAAATGCCATATTAGGGCAAATTACAAAAAGGTGTCACTAGTCGCTCCCTGCGTGGGAGCGTGGATTGAAATCCAGTTACCCTTTTCCCGGTCAACAAACAGCGGGCAGTCGCTCCCTGCGTGGGAGCGTGGATTGAAATGTGGTAAAGGTAATAAGCAAAGACTTATTCCTATGTCGCTCCCTGCGTGGGAGCGTGGATTGAAATTGCGCCCGGGGAAAAAACCTTGTGCGCCCGCTTGCGTCGCTCCCTGCGTGGGAGCGTGGATTGAAATCGTAGCTTTGCAAATTATTTGTACAGCTATGTACGTCGCTCCCTGCGTGGGAGCGTGGATTGAAATCTTTATAAAATGTGGGCGGGACATCAGCCCCGCCGGTCGCTCCCTGCGTGGGAGCGTGGATTGAAATCAGAGGACAATAACGTTTTCCCCGACTGTGCCGGTGTCGCTCCCTGCGTGGGAGCGTGGATTGAAATAGTTTGTTGGGCATGTTAAGTATTACGACAGCGTGTCGCTCCCTGCGTGGGAGCGTGGATTGAAATAGACCCTTATGACCGATTTTGGCAACATCAGAATTGTCGCTCCCTGCGTGGGAGCGTGGATTGAAATAAGCTCAATCCCAGCGGAAAAAATATATACATGCGTCGCTCCCTGCGTGGGAGCGTGGATTGAAATAGCAATCCCCCCATTTGTTCAAGCGCCGCTTTCAGTCGCTCCCTGCGTGGGAGCGTGGATTGAAATGGATTCGATGAAGAAATTTTGATGAAAGCGATTGAGTC
>CAYRLM010000013.1:0-21219 GCA_964425035.1 uncultured Ruminococcus sp. | reverse complement strand
AAAACCACGAGAAAGCGAGGTAAGCTATGAATTGGACAACCAAAGTCGAAACTCCCTGCTATGTAATTGACGAAAAGCAGCTCCGCAAAAATCTTGAGCTGCTGAAATATGTGCGTGAAAAGGCAGGCTGCAAGATACTTTTGGCACAGAAAGCATATTCCGCTTTTGCGACATACCCCATGATAGCGCAGTATCTTGACGGCTGTACTGCCAGCGGAATTTATGAAGCAAGGCTCGGCTTCGAGGAAATGGCGCAGCCGTTCGGACGCGAAAACCACATATTCTCTCCGGCTTACCCCGAAAAGGACTTCGGCGAAATCCTTGAAATATGCGACCATATCGTGTTCAATTCCCCGCGGCAGTGGGCGAAATTCCGTGACAGGGTGCGAAGCTCCGCACGCTATATTCAGGCGGGAATACGCATAAATCCGCAGTACTCCGAAATCGACACGGATATTTACAATCCCTGCTTCACAGGCTCAAGACTGGGCTGCACGGCGGAGGAATTTCGTAAAGACCCGACGCTGTACGAGGGCATAGACGGGCTGCATTTCCACACCATGTGTGAGCAGGGCGCAGACGTGCTGGAGCGTACTCTTCCGCATGTCGAGGAGAAATTCGGCTTCATGTTCGACAAAATAAAGTGGCTGAATTTCGGCGGCGGACACCACATCACACGCCCCGGCTACGATGTTGAGAAGCTGATTTCCTGCGTGAAGCGCATACATGAGCGGTACGGGCTGGAGGTGTACCTTGAGCCGGGAGAGGCTGTCGCACTGAATGCCGGCTGGCTGGTTACAACCGTGCTGGACACCTTTGCGAACGGCTGCGATATAGCGATAACTGACGCTTCGGCGGCGTGTCATATGCCTGATGTTCTCGAAATGCCCTACCGCCCGGAAATAATCGGCGCAGGAAAGCCCGGTGAGAAGCGTTTCACTTACAGGCTCGGCGGAAACACCTGCCTTGCGGGGGACATCATCGGGGATTATTCCTTTGACAGCGAGCTTTCGGAGGGCGACAGGCTGGTTTTCTGCGATATGGCGATTTATTCCATGTGCAAGAATAACACATTCAACGGTATGCCGCTGCCGTCGATTTATCTGCTGGAGGAAAGCGGAGAGCTGCGGCTTGTGAAGAAATTCGGCTACGGGGATTTCAGGGGACGCTTGTCCTGATACATAAATAAATACAGCAAAAAAGGAGACGATAGTATGCCGGGACTCGGTACGATAGTCAATGCGGCGGCGATAATTCTGGGGGGACTTGCCGGGCTTATTTTCGGGAAGCTCATAAAGCCCCGTATTCAGGAAACAATCACGGTGGCGTGCGGAGTGTGCGTCCTGTTTCTTGGGATTGCGGGAGCCATGGAGAAGATGCTGAGCGCCGCAGCGGACGGGACAATAAGCTCCGGCGGCACCATGATGTTGATTGCAAGCGTGGTTCTGGGCGGACTTGCCGGCGCACTGCTGAATATAGAAGCGGGCATGGAGCGCTTCGGAAGATGGCTGAAAAAGGTAACGCACAGCGACAGCGACGGCGGCTTCGTGGACGGATTTGTGAATGCATCGCTCACGGTGTGTATCGGCGCAATGGCGGTTGTGGGTTCGATACAGGACGGAATTCTGGGCGACCACTCAACGCTGTTCGCAAAGGCTATACTGGACTTGGTTATCATTCTGATAATGACCGCCGCAAACGGAAAAGGCTGCATTTTTTCCGCTATCCCCGTGGCGGTATTTCAGGGGACAATCACCCTGCTGTCAAGGCTGCTTGAGCCGATAATGACCGAGGCGGCGCTGAATAATCTGTCGCTGGTCGGTTCGGTGCTGATCTTCTGCGTGGGCGTAAATCTTGTTTGGGGGAAGAAGATCCGTGTTGCCGACCTGCTGCCGTCGCTGGTATTTGCGGTGGTGTGCGCTTATCTGCCGTGGTTCTGAAAAAACGGATTTTGCGAAAGATTTCAACCGAAACCACAACATATTGTTGAAACATTGAGAGTTTGTATCGACATATTGAATTTTTCAACAAAATAATTAGCGTTAGCCTCCGTGACGGAGGCTATTTTTTGTGCAAACTGCACAAAAATATGAACAAAAATTCTTTTTTAATTTTAGCCCGTTTCCTGCAACTTACCCTTGCAAAAATGCTGAAAACGGTGTATACTAATTGTGGGTGAAAGTGGTGAAGTTTTCACTAAAGTGGTGTAAAGAACATTAAAAATCCACAAACCGAAACTTCTTCCGACCCATATATTTACATCTGACGGGGAAGTATATAACGTCATCTACGGAAAAAACTGCCCGAGGAGGGCAGCAGGGCGGCTTCACAGGGGACTATGACTTTGGAAAGGGGGAAAAGAAATGTACGGCGAGTTCGAGCACACCATCGATACAAAAGGGCGCATGAACTTTCCGGCGAAGCTCCGAGAGGAGCTGGGAGAGCATTTCTATATTTCCAAGACCATAGGTGAGGCTTGCCTGACAGTACACACGGAAAGCAGCTGGAACGCCCTGAGGGAAAGTCTTAAGGGCAAGCCGCAGAAGGTAAGGCTCCCGATAGAGCGCTTCCTTTTCGGCGGCGCATGCGAGGCGGAGCCGGACAAGCAGGGCAGAATTGCCATTGCCCCGGCGCTGAGAGCATATGCCGGGCTTACCTCTGAGGTAATTGTCGTCGGAATGGACGACCATGCCGAGATATGGGACAAGGCGGCGTACAGGGCTTACACGGAGAGCATATCCACAGAGGATATTGCGGCGCTTGCCGAGGAGATCGGCATCTGATGGAGTTTTCGCATGTTTCGGTGCTGCTCCGGGAAACGGTGGACGGTGCGTTCACAGACCCCAACGGGGTTTACGCGGATCTCACCACAGGGGGCGGCGGTCACAGTCTGGAGCTTGCAAAGCGTCTGGACGGCGGCAGGCTGATCTGCTTCGATCAGGACAAGGAGGCTCTTGAAGCCGCCGGGGAGCGGCTGAAGGGTTATCCGGTCACGTTTGTGCGGAGCAATTTCAGCGAAATAAAATCGGTGCTGGCAGAGCTTGGGGTAAATGCTCTGGACGGCATAATTGCCGATTTGGGGGTATCCTCTCATCAGCTTGACACGGCGGAGCGGGGCTTTTCTTTCCATAACGACGCACCGCTGGACATGCGAATGAGCGGCGAGGGGCTTTCGGCCCGTGACGTTGTGAACGAATACGGCGAGGAAGAGCTTGCTCGGATACTCTTTAATTACGGCGAGGAAAAATTCGGGAACAGGATAGCGAGAGGCATAGCAAATGCCCGGCTGACCGCCCCGATAGAAACTACCGGGCAGCTTGCGGAGATAATAAAGGCGAGCGTTCCGGCGGCATACCGCAGGGAAAAAAATCCCTGCCGAAAAAGCTTTCAGGCGATAAGGATAGAGGTCAATCACGAGCTTGACGTGCTGGAAACGGCGCTGGCTGACGGATTTTCCCTGCTGAAAAAGGGCGGGAGAATGTCCGTGATAACTTTCCATTCGCTGGAGGACAGAATAGTAAAGAACCGTTTCAGGGAGTTCTGCACCGGCTGCACATGTCCGCCGGAGTTCCCGGTGTGCGTATGCGGCAGGAAGCCCGTGGGAAGGCTTCCGGACAAGAAGCCGATTACCGCTTCCGCAGAGGAGCTGGCGGCAAATCCGCGCAGCCGCAGCGCAAAGCTTAGGGTTATCGAAAAGCTGCGCAATACACCGTTCGAGGACTGAGAACACTGAGGTTTGTATAAAATTTTAGGAAGGTGAGCAAATGCTTCCGGAGATCGACAAATCCAATCTCGCATACGATCTGTCCCATTTCGACGACACTGCCCGCAGAGAGCAGGAGCGCCGTCAGGACAGAGAGCGCCGTGCGAGGGAGATAAAAATGAATAAGCACTCGGTGTCACGGAGCGGCTCAAAATCCGTTATCGTATTATGCGCAGTCGCCGCATTCGGCGCACTGTGGGCGGTGAATGTCCAGAACACAAAGGTGGACGACATCGCGCGCATGGTTGACGACCAGAAAACTCTGCTCGCCGAGGCGCAGGACGAAAATTCCCTGCTGCAAAGCCGTCTGGACAGCAAGGCAAATATCAGCTATATCGAGGAATACGCCACAAACGAGCTTGGCATGAGCAAGGTGTCCAATTCACAGATAAATTACCTCAGCGTGAACACAGAGGATCTTATCGAGGTAAGCCCGGAGGAGGGCGGCAGCGTCTTCACCGCCATTGCGGACTGGTTCGGGGATCTGCTGGAATACATCGGCTTCTGACGGCATAATATAGAGTTGAGCAGGGACACGCTGTCCGCACTCTATACTTGCCGGCAACGGAATGATCTGGGCAAGGTCGGCTTATCTTTGCTGTGCTGCGAGGCACGGCTTAATAGGCGGCTTTGCTTTTTTGTTTTTTTATTTTTGCTGACCCGTTCGGGAATTTGGAGGTATCAGCTGTATGGGATTTTGGAAAGGCATGAGGGCAGTCGGGAAGAGCATCTCAAAGTGGGAACAGAAGAGCGCGGAAAAGCCTCGTCTGTGGAACTCCTCCACAAAGCAGCTTGTAGTGCTTGGCTTTATAGTCATAGTTGCGGCTTATGTGGGAGTATTCCTGCTGAAATATTCTATTCTTGACGGGGATAAATGGCGTATGCTGGCGACAGGTCAGCAGCAGTCCGTTGTGGTGATGAAGGCAAACCGCGGTTCTATCTACGACTCCACCGGAACGGTGCTGGCGCAAAGCTCCACCGTGTGGGATATAACCATATCGCCGCACAATATCTATCTTTCCAACCAGACCGCCAAGGAGGAATACGAAAAGGAGGCAAAGGCGCTCATCGAAAAGGGCGAAACCCCCGAACCGTATGTCGAACGAGCAGAGCTTGTCGCAAAGGGACTTTCGGAGATACTGGGCGTTGATTACGATAAAATACTGGAAGTCTGCCAGACGCAGCTGGACAATCAGTACTATGTAGTACAGAAGAAGGTGGAGAAGCCGGAGGCGAACGAGGTAACCGCATTTATCAGCGAAAACGGTCTGTCATCGGACGATATCTACCTGTGGCCCACCTCGAAGAGATATTACCCGAACGACTCGCTGGCGGCGAACATCATAGGCTTCACGAACTATGACGGTGACGGCGTTTACGGCCTTGAGGCGTATTACGACGATTATCTCAGCGGTACCGACGGCAAGGCGGTGTATTCCGTATCGGCGGACGGCCGTGAGCTTAACGGTGCAAGCGACGCATACTATTCCGCCGTGGACGGTTACAGCCTTGTGCTGACGCTGGACGAGGTTTTGCAGCATTATCTTGAAAAAAATCTTGCTCTGTGCGTATCCCAGCATCAGGTAATAAACCGTGCCTGCGGCATTATCATGAACTGCAACACGGGAGCGGTGCTTGCCATGGCTACCGCGCCGAGCTTTGACCTGAATAACCCGTCGGAGATAACGGGCGCCTACGACCTTCAGGTGCTGGCGGAAATGAAGGCTTCCGGCGCTACCGAGGAGGAAATAGACGAAAAGGAGGCAACCCTGCGAGAGCAGCAGTGGAAGAACAAGGCGATATCCGAGCTGTACTATCCGGGCTCCGTATTCAAGACCGTGACCTGCGCCAGCGCCCTCGAAGAGGAGGTTGTGTCGCTTAATTCCACGTTCCAGTGCGCCGCCTATGAGATGGTCGCAGGGACGAAGATAAAGTGCTGGTCAAGCTACGGACACGGCACGCTGACCTTGCAGCAGGCGATAACAAAGTCGTGCAACCCCAGCTTTATTCAGATAGGACAGCTTCTGGGCGCCGACAAGTTCTGCGATTATTTCGAGGCATTCGGCTTTACCGAGCCTACGGGCATAGACCTGCCCGGCGAATCGGGAAGCCTTTATGTCAGCCGCGACAATATGGGGCTTGTAGAGCTTGCTTCTTCAAGCTTCGGTCAGACAAACAAGGTTACCCCGCTGCAAATGACCACAGCGCTGTGCGCTATCGTAAACGGAGGATATCTGGTAACGCCGTATGTCGTTGACAAGATTTTGGACTCCGACGGAAATGTGGTACAGACCACGGAAACACGCATAAAGCGTCAGGTTATTTCAGAGGAAACCTCCGCCACAATGCGGAGCATTCTCGAAACGGTAGTAAGCGATAACGGCGGAAGCAACGCCTATATAAACGGCTACCGCATCGGCGGAAAGTCCGGTACTACCGAGAAGATAGACGAATACAACCAGCAGCTTGCGGAAACGGGCGTGGACAACATGACATATGTTCCGTCCTTTGCGGCGTTCGCTCCGGCGGACGACCCGCAGATAGTCATGCTTGTAATGGCAGATACTCCTACGGGAACGCAGTATTACGGAAGCGCAGTGGCTGCTCCCGTGGTTTCGGCGGTATTTAAGGAGGGGCTGCCGCATCTCGGCATTTATCCCACCTATACGGCTGAGGAGCTTGCAAAGATGGACGCGGCTGTGCCGTATGTCCTTGGAATGGAATCCCAGAGAGCCGAGGCGAAGCTGAGTGCGGAGGGCTTTGAGGTGCGCTATGTCGGCGATACGGCAAGCGGCGCTACCGTCAGCACCCAGATACCCGCTTCCGGCACAAGCATACCGAAGGGTTCGACGGTCGTGCTGTATCTCGGAACAGAAGAGGAGCTGCAGTCCGGCATTATACCCGACGTCACGAATATGACGGTAAGTCAGGCGAACGAAGCGATAACCAACGCCGGCTTCAACATCAAGATATCCGGCGGCGCTGCGGATAACGACAACGCCGTGGCTACCAGCCAGTATCCCGCCGCCGGAACCGAAGAATACAAGGGAAATGTCGTAGAGGTTACTTTCCAGGTAAACAGCTATTCCGATTAAGGGCGGTGAGGTCATGACATTAGGAGAACTGTTCGGCGGTATTGCGGAAATACCCGAGAAGCTGAGAAATACTCGGGTCACGGGCGTGACCTCCGATAACCGTGAGGTACAGCCGGGATTTCTGTATGTGTGCATAAAGGGCGGCAGCTTTGACGGACATAACGCTGCCGAGGCAATGCTGGAAAAGGGCGCTTGCGCAGTGGTGACGGAGCGTCCGCTGGGGCTTGACGGCGAGATAAACGTCAGTGAGAGTCGCAGACTGTATCCCGAGCTGCTGTCGGCGTTTTACGGCAGACCTACGCAGCGCATAAAGCTTGCGGCAGTAACGGGAACCAACGGCAAAACCACCGTTGTGAACCTCTGCGCACAGATAACAAGGGCGCTAGGACATCAGACCGGGGTTATCGGCACTGTCGGCTGCGATACGGGCAGAGGGCTGGAATATTCCCACGACGGGCCGCCCACCACGCCTGAACCGAGAAAGCTGTATAAGCTTTTCAGAGAAATGGCGGATATCGGCACGGAGTACTGCTTTCTTGAAGCAAGCTCGATGGCGCTGGCGCAGCACCGTTTCGCTGCGGAGTGCTTTGCGGTAGGTGCGTTCACCAACCTTACGCAGGATCATCTGGATTACCACGGCACCATGGAGGCTTACTACCTCGCAAAGCGTTCTCTGGCGGATATGTCGGGAAGCATGGTGGTGAATATCGACGACGAGTACGGGCGCAGGACGGCGGAATACTGCCGAAGCCGCGGCATTCCTGCGGCGACAACAAGCGTGAATGCTCTGGCGGATTATTATGCCGAATTTGTTAGGCTTTATCCTCACGGTGCGGAGTTCCTGCTGACCTGCCCCGCAGAGCGGAAAAGCTGGGTGGCGAAGCTGTCTCTGACGGGAATGTACAACGTCAGCAATGCGGTTCAGGCGGCGGTGATATGCCATACGCTGGGATTTCCGATGGAGGACGTGCTGGCGGCATTGGAGAAGTCGCCGGGGGTATCGGGACGGCTGGAAACCATTTATCGGGGCGAATTTACCGTGCTGAGGGATTACGCCCATACGGGCGACGGGCTAGACAAGCTTTTGTCCACGCTCAAGCCGTTGGCAAAGAACCGTCTGGTGGCGGTATTCGGCGCAGCGGGAGAGCGTGATGCGGGAAAGCGCCCGGAGATGGGAAGAATAGCGGCGAAATGGGCTGACAGGCTGATAATAACCGCCGATAATCCCCGCCACGAGCCGGCACAGCAGACGATAGACGACGTAAGACAGGGAGTTCCGTCGGGCTGTGACTGCGAGGAATACACCGACCGCTTACAGGCGATACACAGGGCGCTGGAAACGGCTCAGCCGGGCGACCTGATAGCGCTGTGCGGCAAGGGTCACGAGGATTATCAGGCGATAGGGGACGAGAACGTTCCGTTTAACGAGCGAGAGATAGTGCTCGAATGGCTGAACGCTCATGGAATAAGGTAGGTGGATTTATATGTTTACTGCCGGTGAAATTGCAGTGGTGACAGGCGGACAGCTTATCGGAGAGGACATCGCCGTGACAGGGGTTTCCACCGATACACGGACGATAGAAAAGGGAATGCTGTTCGTGGCGGTAAAGGGCGAAAACTTTGACGGAAACGACTTTATCGACGCAGCCGCCGAAAAGGGCGCGGCGGCGGTGATATCCGACCGTGCGGAGGGCGCAGACGGGCATTCCGTCACGGTAATTCTGGTGAAAGACAGCCGTGCGGCACAGCTGGCGCTGGCACGGTATTACCGCATGAAATTTCCGGTGAAGCTGGTCGGAGTTACCGGGAGCGTGGGCAAAACCTCGACAAAGGATATGATTTACGCAGTGCTTTCGGCGAAGTTCAACACTCTGAAAACCGAGGGCAACTTCAACAACGATATAGGACTTCCTCGCACGCTGTTTCGGCTGAACGAGAGCTACGGCGCAGCGGTCATCGAGATGGGAATGTCCGACAGGGGAGAGATAAGCGTGCTTTCGGGGGCGGCAGCGCCCGATATCTGCGTCATCACGAATATCGGCTGGTGTCACATTGAAAATCTGGGGACAAGGGAGAATATCCTGAAAGCGAAGCTGGAGATACTTGACGGTGCTTCGCCGAACGCTCCCCTGATATTGAACGGCGACGATGAGTTCCTGAAAAGCGCAGAGCTTCCCGGCAGACGTATCGTGAGGTACGGCAGGGGAGCGGACTGCGACGTAAGAGCGGAGGATATCGTCCGCAGCGGCATCGGTCAGAAATTCACGCTGGTATACCAAGGCAGAAAATATCCGGCAGAGATACCCACAGTGGGCGAGCATCATGTGATGAATGCGCTGGCGGCGTTTGCGGCAGGAACAGAGGCGGGAATGACGGCGGAGGAGATAATTCCGGCGTTCCTTCGCTATGAAGCCTCGGGAATGCGGCAGAAGACGGAGCGCCGCGGCGATATAACGGTGATACTGGACTGCTACAACGCAAGCCCGACCTCGATGGAAAGCTCGCTTTCGGTGCTGGGCGGAATGACCGTTCCCGGCAGGAGGTGCGCAGTGCTGGGCGATATGCTGGAATTGGGCGATATGTCGGCGAAGCTTCATGCCGATATTGCGGAATACATCGTGAAAAATGCGGAATGTGCGTTCCTTTACGGCAATGAGATGGCTCACTGCCGTCAAAAGCTGGAGCAGGCGGGTTTTGAAACGCATTATTACACCGACAAGCAAGCGCTGACCGTCGGGCTGCTGAATTGGCTGCGCCCCGGCGATGCGGTTCTTTTCAAGGGCAGCCGAGGAATGCGCATGGAGGAAATAGCCGAAAAGATAGTATAGTAGGCTGAAACAGACAGGGGAAGAGATATGGTTATCTGGATAAGTGTTATAGCTGCGGCTGTGGCTTTCGGGCTGACGTGGCTTGCAGGGGTATGGTTCATTCCGTTCCTGCACAGGCTGAAATACGGGCAGACGATACTTGACATCGGCCCGAAGTGGCACAAGGAAAAAAAGCAGGGTACTCCGACAATGGGAGGAATAATGTTCATCATTGCGGTGAGCGTGTGCTTTGTCTGTGCGGTGCTGCTGTTCGGCCCCTTGGGCGGAAAGAATTTCGCAGGGGAGGACAAGACGGAGCTTATCCGGGCAGGTTCGGGGCTTGTCATGGCGGTAATGTTCGGATTTATGGGCTTTCTCGATGATTTCATCAAGGTCAAGAAGAAGCACAACGAGGGTTTGACGGTAATGCAGAAGATCGTCATTCAGGTGCTGATAATCGCCGCCTATTTCGCAACGCTGTATCTCAGCGGCGTAACCCGCACCGCAATAGCCTTCCCGTGGGGCTGGAGCCTTGATCTGGGCTGGCTTTACTACCCTATCATGGGCGTAATAATACTCTATCTTGTGAATGCCGTGAACCTCACAGACGGCATAGACGGGCTTTGCTCCTGCGTTACGGTGGTGTACATGGCAGCGTTTGCGTGCATTGCGGGGATACTGGGAATGTTCTGTGAGAGCCTGCTGGCGCTGCTTACCGCCGCCGGCTGCATAGGCTTCCTGATGTGGAATTTTCCTCCCGCAAAGGTGTTCATGGGCGATACCGGCTCGATGTTTCTGGGCGGAGTTGTCTGCGCACTGGGAGTAGGCTGCGGCGCCGAGTTCCTCATGCTTACGGCGGCGCTGGTTTACATCTGCGAGGCACTGTCGGTGGTGATACAGGTCACGGTGTTCAAAATAACCAAGAAGATATACCACACCAAAGAGGGAAAGCGCCTGTTCAAGATGACGCCCATTCATCATCATTTTGAGCTGAGCGGCTGGAGCGAGCTTAAAATAGACGCAGTATTTTCGCTGACTGCCGCAGTGCTGGGCGTATGCTCGGTGCTCATGGCGGTAAGCATGTTCTCAAGGTGATCATTTTTCGGTCAGGAGGTCAGTGATGACATCAGATACCACAACCGCAAGGAACGGAGCAGTGCCGCAGCGCAGCAGACCCGCAAAGTCGGGACAGGCTTCCGTAAAGAAAGCAAGAGAGCCGCACAGATTGGGGCCGTTCTACTGGGGCGGCAGCATAGATATTCCCATGCTGGTGATAACGCTTGTGCTGCTTGTGCTGGGCATCACGATGATGTTTTCGGCAAGCCATGCGCTGTCATACCGCGACAACAATGGCGACTCCTATCAGTACGCCACCAAACAGGTGGGGTTTGCTGCGGCGGGGCTTATAGCAATGTTCCTGCTGAGCTTTGTGGATTACCGCATACTCATGCACGAATGGCACCCGACATGGTTCGGCAAGCGCCGCACCGTTTCTCTGGCGCATGTGCTGCTCACGCTGTCAATGATACTGACGGCGCTTGTAATTCCGTTCGGCGTGCGCAATATCGAGGACGGGCCGAAGCGCTGGCTGCCTGTTCCCGGATTGGGAACGTTCCAGCCGTCGGACGTGCTTAAGGTGGGACTTATCGTTTACATTGCCTATTATATCACCGTGAATTACAAGAAAATGCGGCACTTCACTGTGGGTATCGTGAAACCGTTTTTGCTGTTTGGCGTGATAGTGGCAATTCTTATGGCGCAGCCGCATTTTTCTGCGGTAATAATCATGGGTGCGATAATGGTTCTGATGCTGTATATCGGCGGCATAAACGTGCGGTATGCGGTCATGGCGCTCATTCTCGGCGTAGTGTTCCTGTTGGTGATGCTGCTGTTTTCGGATTACACCTATTTCTGGGACAGAATAGTCAATACATGGGATCCGCTCGCAGATCCGCAGAAAGACACCTATCAGACCTATCAGGCGGTGCTGGCGGTAGGCTCGGGAGGACTGTGGGGCAAGGGCTTTGATAACTCCACGCAGAAATACTATTATCTGCCGGAGGCGCAGAACGACTTCGTGTTTGCGGTATGCTGCGAGGAATTCGGCTTTATCGGCGGCGTGGTGATAATCCTGCTGTTCCTGATATTCGTTTTCCGCGGATTTTACATCGGCAGGAAGTCCGATGACCGCATGGGGCTTATGCTGGCAACGGGAATTTCGCTTCAGGTGGGACTTCAGGCGTTCCTGAACATAGGCGTAAACGTATCTGCGGCGCCCAACACGGGAATTTCCATGCCGTTTTTCAGCTACGGCGGCACGGCGCTGTTCATGCTGCTGTGCGAGATAGGCGTTATGCTCTCGATTTCAAGACGGGCGAAGCTGAGCTGATCGGGTGAAAAGTCCCGCCGGGGCTTTTTCGGCGGTCTGCTTCGCAGGCCTAACAATGCTTTTGCGACAGGCTTGCATATCCGAAAAAATCTTTTGAAAAGGTGATATATATGAAAGCGATATTTGCTGCCGGCGGAACAGCCGGACACATCAACCCGGCGCTTGCCATAGCCGACAAGCTGAAAAGCGTGTTCCCCGATGCGGATATACTGTTTATCGGCACTCCGCAGGGAATGGAGGCGCGCCTTGTCACAAAAGCGGGCTATGAATTTGCTCCGGTGGAAATGGCGGGCTTTCAGCGTAAGCTCTCCATACAGAACATCGGCAGGAACGCAAAAGCGGCGTATCTTTACCTGTTTGCTGCCAAGCGTGCGGTGCGTAAGCTGCTCAAGGAATTCAAGCCGGATATAGTTATCGGCACAGGCGGCTATGTCACGGGAACGGTGCTGGGTCAGGCGGCAGCCATGGGCATAAAGACCGTCACTCATGAGAGCAATTCCTATCCGGGAATGGCAACCAGAATGCTGGCGAAGAAAGCGGACAAGGTGCTTCTTGCCACCGCAGACGCCGAGAAATACCTCAGCAGCACGGAGCACTGCGTTGTCACGGGAAATCCGCTGCGCTCCAACATCGAGATAGAGGAGCGCTCCGCCGCAAGAAAGCGGCTGGGACTTGCGGATCAATTCACGATACTTTCCTTCGGGGGAAGTCTGGGCGCAAACCGCATTACTGAAGCGGTGGCGGAGCTTATCGCATGGGAGGAAAAGACGGGCGGCATAAATCACATACATTCCTACGGCGGAAAGGGCAAGGAGCTTTTCTACGGCGCTCTGGAACAGAGCGGGGCGCACGAGGATAAGTCGAGGCATATTTTCCGAGATTATATCGACAATATGTACACCTGCATGTGCGCCGCCGACCTGATAATCTCCCGTGCCGGAGCAATGACGATAACCGAACTGACGGCGATAGGCAGACCGTCCGTTCTGGTGCCTTATCCGAACGCCGCGGAAAATCACCAGTATTACAATGCGCTGACGCTGAGCGATGCACATGCCGCAATACTCATAGAGGACAAGGACTTGACAAAGGCAAGACTTGTCGGCGAGGTTTCCGCACTGTATAACGACCGCAGCCGTCTGGCGCTGATGGAGGAAAATTCACGCAGAACCGCAAAGAATGACGCAGCGGAGAGAATATTGAGCGAGATACTGGATTTGTTGGGCGAAAAAGTTTCGGAATAACCAAAAAACACCCTCGGGCATACTATGGAGCATAGTAATGCAGGAGGAGTGATATTATGGCAAACAACCAGAAGCTGGTGATAAACGGAGGCCGCCGACTCGAGGGCGAGATACAGGTACACGGAGCAAAGAACAGTGCGCTGCCGCTGCTGGCGGCGACGATACTGGCGCACGGAGAGTGCATACTCCACAACTGTCCGGCGCTCACCGATGTAGACGCCGCATGCAGGATACTTTCCTGCCTTGGGTGCAGGTGCAGCAGGGACGGCAGCACGGTGTGTGTAGACCCGTCAAACGTCTGCGGCAGCGAGATCCCCGACAATCTCATGCGTGAAATGAGATCGTCCATTGTGTTTCTGGGTGCGGTGCTGGGGCGCACACACCGCTGTCGGCTGACGTTCCCCGGAGGGTGCGAGCTTGGCGCTCGTCCGATAGACCTGCACCTGTCGGCGCTGCGCGAGATGGGCGCAGAGATAGACGAGCAGCACGGCTGGCTTGAATGCTCCGCTCCGGGGGGACTTCACGGCGCAAGGCTCACTTTGTCGTTCCCATCGGTTGGGGCGACCGAAAACATAATGCTGGCGGCAGTGTGCGCCGAGGGAGTTACCGAGATACACAACGCCGCAAGAGAGCCCGAGATAACCGACCTTGCGGATTTTCTGAGCAAATGCGGCGCAAGGATATCGGGTGCGGGAGGAAGCACGATAGTTATCGAGGGCGTGCGGCGGCTGGAGCCTGCGGAACACAGCGTTATTCCCGACCGCATAGCCGCAGGTACCTATCTCTGCTGTGCGGCAATGACCCGAGGGGAGCTGATACTCACACGTTGCTGTCAGGAGCATATGACGGGATATCTTCCCGTGCTGGAGGCTATGGGCTGCCGTGTGTATCATTACGGCGGCGGAAAGCTGTACATAAGCTGCAAACGCAGGCTGACAGCGCCGCAGACGATACGCACCATGCCGTATCCAGGCTTCCCGACGGATATACAGGCGCCGTTCACGGCGCTGTGCGCCGCCGCAGAGGGTACTTCGATGTTCGTGGAGAATATCTTTGAAAACCGTTACCGCCATGTTCCCGAGCTTATCCGGCTGGGAGCCTCCGTAAAGGTGGAGGGAAGAGTTGCGGTGGTGCAGGGAGTTCCGGTGCTTTCGGGCGCAAGGCTTTGCGCAGGGGAACTGAGGGGCGGCGCCGCACTGGTGACCGCGGCGCTGGCTGCGGAGGGAACATCGGAAATATCCGGCGTGGGATATATCGACCGAGGTTATGAGAGCATAGAGAAAACGCTGAGAGCGGTTGGCGCAGATATTACCCGTGTCGGCTGACGGCAAATAGGGCAACACCGCATGATTATTGTCGTGCGATTGCGCCGACAGATTTTTCGCCAGATTGTACAATGAGGACGACGCAAGGCTGGTCTGTCGGTCAACCCCTCCGGCACTTCGTGCCACCTCCCCCACAGGGGGAGACACGCCTTGCTAGGACGAATTGTGCAAGATGACGGAAAATATGCAAGCAAGCGTGCGGCAAAGGCGTTAGCCGCTAATTGTGCGGTGTTGCCTTAGGTATCTCGCTGCCGCACCCAATAATTATTGCCGTGTTTCGGTTTAACTATTTGTAGGCGTTCGGCAATTGTGCGGCGGCATGTATAAATCCGCAATGATAAAAAGCAAAGGAGCGCATTAAATGAACAGCAGGAAAAAGAAAAAAAGCAGCGGAATTGCCAAGCGCACGGCTGCGTCCGACCGCAGCGTTCAGCGCCCGCAGGCAGGCGGCAGACCGTCCGCAAACGCTGCGCAGTCCGCACGAAGCGCTCCGCGGCAGCCCGCAAAAAAGATGACCCCGGAGCAGCGCCGCAAGACAAACCAAGCCTATAAGAATGCTACCGTGCAGCGCAATGTCAGGAGCAGGCGGCGAGGCAGCCGCGGCGGAAACTATGTGATGTATTATATCCTTGCGGCTGCGGTTATAGTGACCGTTCTGATAGTGCTTTCAAATACGGTGCTGTTCAACTGCACCGCTATTGAGGTGGAGGGGAACTACATTTCCGAGGGAACAGAGGAGCAGGACACCGAAAAACAGAATGCGAAGAAAAATAATATAACGGCACAGTCGGGTATAGAGATCGGGCAGAACCTCCTGCATATCGACACAGAAGCTGCGCAGCAGCGCATTTTAGCGGCTGATCCCTACATTGACGAGGTAGAGGTGCAGAAATCCTTCCCGACGACAATAAAGATAACCGTACATAAAGCGGAAAAGTGGTTTCAGGTAAGCAGCGGCGGCGTGAATGCGGCGGTGTCCCGTCTGGGAAGAATAGTCGAACTGGGCAGCACGCCGGGACTTCCCGTAATCGAGGGGTATGATCCTGCGGAGCTTTCTCCCGGCAAGACCCTGACCTCGGAGGAGGAGGGAAAAACCTCCATACCGTCGCAGCTGCTTGAAAGTGCGGAGAAAAACGGCATTACCGATATTTCGCTTATCGACATGACAGACAGATTTGATATTTCCATCGACTGCGGCGACAACATCACGCTGCTTATCGGCGGCGCAGCCGATATCGACGTAAAGTTTGCCGAGGCCGCAAAGGTTATCGAGCAGGAGCAGGCGAACGCCGTCATAGATCTGCGAACCGACGAGAAGATTTTCGTGCGTGATAAAAACTCTCAGGAACAGGTACTGCCAAATCTGGAAGAAACGCACGAGCAAACGTCCGAAGCCGTAACCGAACAGGCTTCGTCGGAGGGATAGCGTATCGGTCAAATTAACGATCGGATTATCGTCAGATAAGAATAATTTGTCAAAATATTTTTGAAAAAACAGTTGCAATTATTATTCTAATCTGATATAATATTAAACAGGTATTTAATACAAGGCGTTAAAAAATAATGGAGGGTAAAATAGTTATGGCATTTGAAATAGATAATCACGACGACGAGTTCGTGATGGACGATGACTTTGAGGATCAGACCAAAATTATGGTCATCGGCGTGGGCGGCGGCGGCGGAAACGCAGTCAGCCACATGGTCGAGGGCGGAATGACCGGTATCGACTATGTTGTGGCAAATACCGATGTCAAGGCTCTTCGTTCCAAGGACGGCAGCCGTATGCGCCGCATACAGATAGGCAAGAAGCGCACCAAGGGTCAGGGCGCAGGCAACAAGCCGCAGGTAGGTCAGGAGTCCGCAGAGGAGAACCGTGACGAGCTGAAAGCGGTCATGGAGGGCGAGTCCATGGTGTTCATTGCAGCCGGAATGGGCGGCGGTACCGGCACGGGCGCCGCTCCGGTGGTAGCGAATATCGCAAAGGAGCTGGGCAAGCTCACTGTCGGCGTTGTTACGAAGCCGTTCGCCTTTGAGGGTCAGGCAAAGATGAATCAGGCGCTCAAGGGTATCGCCGAAATGCGCAAGTATGTTGACTCCCTTATCGTTATCCCGAACGAGAAGGTAAAGGAGATATCCAATGCAAAGCTCAGCATGATCGACGCTTTTAAGGCTGTTGACAGCGTGCTGTATAAGGCAGTCAAGGGAATTTCCGACCTTGTAAAGGGCGTAGGCTTCATGAGTGTTGACTTTGCCGACGTGACTATGGCGCTGAAGGATTCCGGCATTGCTCACATGGCTATCGGTACCGGAAAGGGCGACAACAAGAACGAGGAGGCTCTCGATCAGGTGCTTCACAGCCCGCTGCTTGAAACCTCGATTCTGGGCGCGCGCAGACTGCTCATCAATATCAGCATTCCCATGACAACCTCCGCCGACGAGGTGGACGGAATTGCCAGCGAAATCACCAAGAACGCAGCCCCCGATGCCGAGATCAAGATGGGTATGCAGTTTGACGAGGAGCTTGCGGAGGACGAGGTTTCGGTTATCGTCATAGCAACCGACTTCATCACCGACGAGGAGGGCGCTCCCGTTGAACAGCCTGCCGCAGCGGGCAGTACAGCCGCCGCTCCCGCCGTCAATGTCCAGATCCCCGAGTTCGGCGGCGACAACGACATTGACAAGCTCATAAATATTCTGAACGCAAAATGACGCAACGTTAAAATACAACCCGGAAGATCCGCACTGAACCAGTGTGGGTTTTCTGTCGTTTGACGGGCAGATGTCTGCGGAACAATATTCCCGATGAAACTGTATTTTGGCACATAGTATAAATATCTCAAAAAGAATTATGGTAATTTTGTGTAAAGAATATAAAGTTATCAAAAGTGCTTGAATTTTCACCGAATTTGATATACAATAAATATGTGCGGCAAAAATGGGACGCTGTTAATTAAGTGTCTTTAGAAAACGGGACGCTGCACATATAATGTGTTTGAACTACGGAGGTATAGATATGTTTACAAAGTTAAGGCGTGCTGCCTGTGCGGTCTGTGCTGCGGCTGTCATGGCTGCCGTATCGGTGAGTGCGGCGGCGGACTACACCTATTCCATCGACGACTCAAAGCTGTGCGATGAAATTAAGGCGGACAGCAAGGATATCAACGGCACTGAGGGAACATTCACCACAACGTTCGGCGACAGCACCGGAGAGGACTTCCTGTCGCTGCGCTTCATGCTGTTCAACGAATATGCCGATCTGGATTTCTGGAACGATGATGACGTGAGCGTTTCCGTTGAGTTAAAGCTCGAAACCGAGGGCAAGGACGTTATCGGTTGCCTGCCGGCATTTACCACAAACTGGAGCTGGATAAATCCGTCCGACTACACATCGCTGAAATACGGCGAGTGGGTAACGGTCACCGAAACAGGCAAGCATTTCTACGAGGGCTTCGGAAAGAAGAAGCCGGCATATATAATGATGCAGGTAAGAACCAACTGGGGTGCTGCTGCGCAGGGTGATGTCACAATATCCGTAAGAAATTTCCGCATTACAACAAGCGGTGTCACAACAGTTATTGAGCCTGAGGAAACCACCGCCGCAACCACTGCGGCAGATACCGAGGTGACAACGGCTGCGGCAGTCCAGACAAGCGAGCCGGCAGCGGCTACCGAGGAGAGCGTTTCCACCGCCGATACCTCCTCTACCGGCGAGAATGCCGCTACTGCCGAAACCGATACAAAGGAAGCTGTTGTTTCAGGAAACGATGACGACAGCAGTCTGACCGAGAGCAGTACGCCATCTCAGTCCGAAGCCTCCGACATTATTAACGTCCCGGAGATGGAGGGCGAGCAGCCGAACAATTACGCCGACTATTACAAACAGGAGTCGCCGGTGACGATGATCATCGTTATTGTTGCCATTGCGGTGGTTGTTGTGGCGGCAGCGGTGGTCGGATATCTTATCTACAAGAAGAAAAAGTATTATTGATAAACTGCATATACATAACGGGAGGGAAGCATGGATAAGGTCAGCAATAAGAATAATCGCAGCTTTATGGATATCCTGACTTCTGTATTCAAGAATGTGTGGGTGAAGCGGGGCGTAGCCGTTCTCTGCTGGGGCTACACGGGTATGCTTATCTGGCTTGCATGGCTTAATTTCGCATACTTCCTCGAATATGAAAATCCGACCTCCCTCTTTGTGCTTTATGTGTTTGTGAATGTTGCGGCGTTGGGGCTGATGATCTATACGAGGTATCAGGTCATTACGCAGGTCAACATCATGATAATGCCGCCGATACTTCTCGTTTCGTTTATTCTGGCGTTCGGGAGCTGGTATATGCTGCTGCCGCCGATATGCGTTATCGTGGCTATGTTCTTTATCTGCCGTGCAAACGAAACGCTCAAGACCGTGCTGGGAACAATGTATCTGCTGATGTTTGTGGTGGGCGCAGCGGCGTACATCACAATAACGCTGCTTATGGGCAGACAGTCGCTTGTGGGCGTTGATCTTCAGCTTCGGGATACCAATTACGAGGTTCTTTCCGCCGACGGAGATTACCGTATTGTGCGCTATGTGGACGAGCCGAACGGCGAGCGCCGCACAGCAAGCTACTATGTCGAGGATACCACCAAGGACGTGGAGTTCCCGTTCGGCACAGGAAAGCGTGTGTACGGCAGCGGCTGGGTGCTTACCACCAAATATTCCGGCAGGGAGGACAGCCCTGTTTCATGGGTAAAGACCACCATCGACGGCGAAAAAGTGGAAGCGCTTAATGTAGAGGGTTCGATAAAGGAAAATCCCTATCTTGCCGAAGATATCGTCGTGACGGAAGAAACGGACGATATCGGCAGCATACCCGAGGCTGCGACCTCGGAGAATACCGCAGAAGTATCCGGCACAGCAGAGCCGTCGACCGCCGATCAGTAAAAGGAGCCTTGAATTGGAAAGAGTTCTGAATTTGGCAGGGAAAAATTCCAGCGAGATATTTCAGCTTCGCTATCCGTTTTCGCTGCTGACCTTCTGCGACTATGATCTGTCGTATTTTGCCGAAAATGCCGTTGCCGTATGCGATGAAGCGCTGCGCTCCGGGGAGCTGGACGCAGACCGTGTGACGGAACTGCGCAATACCCTGAAAAATATGCATGTCTATATAGAGCATAATCTCCGCACCGTTTACGACAAGATAGTGCTGGATTGCTGGATAGACTATGTTTGCAGACGTGACGGCATAGGCACGGCAGCAATGTGGAATCGCTTCATAGACTGTAAGACTGCCTTTGAAAAGGCGGTTTTTGTCAGGCTGTGCGAATACCGCTACAATAAGGGAATAAATGAATGGCTGAACCTTGTCAGGGTGCAGGATTATGCCAAGAGCAAGGTTTTTTTTGTTTTTTCAAGGGATCTGTACGGCGTAGAGGAAGCAAGCGCCCGGAGGAATTATTTTGATCTGATGTTCAGCGTCACCGCACGGGAGCTTGGCTGCCGTCTGGAGGACATGAGCGTCACTCAGGTATTTTCCGCCGGGAGAGCGCCCTCTGCGCCTTTTATGTATCCGAGTATTTCCAAGGACATAGTAAAGAATGTGCTGTCGGATTTCGACTACTCGGACGATTATTCGGACATAGGCTCATATGACGCCATTGCCGACCAGATAGCCATGGACGCTTTCTCGCACATGAAGGCGGAGCTTTCGCAGGAGTTAAGCAGCTATAATATGTCAAGACCCGCAATCGAGAACGCTCCCGGCAGGATTTATATGCCATGCGGACTGAAAGCGGTGGTGGATCTCGAAATAGACGCACTGCTGGAAAGCGGCGGCTGGCTTGCAAGGTGCAAGCGCTGCGGACGGTATTATGTCAAGGACAGCGAATACACGGAGGATTACTGCTATCATACCGACAACGGAAAAACCTGTCTTGAGATTTACGAAGCCGAGCACCCCCGTATAAGGGTAACTCCCGAGCTGGAGCAGCAATGCGTCGAGATAACGGACGAAATGTATTCGAGAGTGACCGCAGGAACGCTCAGCCTCAAGGAATACGAGAGCTGGCGCGCATATCTTCAAGCAATGAAGGATAAGGTAAACAACGGCGAAATACACACGGACGACCTGGCTTCGTTTATCGCATATTCCCGTTCGATGGATATTTCACGGAGCAATCCCGTTATGGAGGTTCGCAAGCCCGCACCGGAGCCGCACGAGCGTGTTGTAAAGCCGTTTGTGCCGCAGAGAATAAGCCGCAGCGATATCAGCAAGACGCAGGAGTCCAAGCGTGAGTCCGAGCAGACCAAAGAGCCTGCCCAGCATGACGGTTTTTTCACCTCTCCGAGCGTGGAGCGTCAGAAGTCGCAAACTCGAGCGGTTTCTCACATAATCAGGGCGGATCAGTCACGCACCGAACCCAAACCGTATAATATGCCGCTGAACGAGGTGGTTCAGCCGGAGAGAACCGCTTCGGAGCGTGGATTTTCTTCATTCGGCGAGAGCAGGGACAACGACCGCCGCCGTGAGCAGCAGGAGAGCGCCGCTTCGGAGCGTGGATTTTCATCATACGGCGAGAGCAGGGACAACGACCGCCGCCGTGAACAGCAG
>CAYRLM010000012.1:0-22140 GCA_964425035.1 uncultured Ruminococcus sp. | reverse complement strand
ACAGTATGTCATCACAATGGCGGCTACCGTGGTATTTGACTTGACAGTCGCAATAGTTATCGGTGTTGTGGCTGCTATGGTGGTATTCGTTGTAAAGAGCAGCGAGCTGCGTGTTACCTCCAGCGACATTGACGAGTCAAAGCTGAAGGGCAGGGTGCAGTCGGATCATCACGAGGAATTTAAGGTGGTGTACGTTTCCGGCCCGCTTTTCTTCGGAACGCAGGAGAAGCTGATAAATCAGCTGGAATCCATTGAGGGAGCACAGCAGGTAATTCTTTCAATGCGTGGAGTTCCCACTGCGGACGATATTTCTCTGGCAGAGCTGGAGCGGCTTTATAACATGCTGAAAGATAAGGGAACACAGATATCCTTCACAGGCGTACAGACTGCGGTAAGCGAAATGATGGACAGAGCCGGTTTCCGCGAGCGTATCGGCGAGGAGCATTTCTACTGGGACGCTGTTTCGGCAATAAAAGCGCTTGAAGCAAAGGAAGCTTCTCCGGCAGAATAAACCAAAAGGAAGATGGCATTTGCTGTTTTCGGATATTCGGCTGATACATAATTACGACCGCCTTTCCGTTAAAGAAAGGCGGTCGCTTGTTATTTATCCTATTCGGAAAGAGCGTTCAGCAGACTAAGCGCAAACCACTTTACCTCCGGGCATTCCGCAATCTCCCACAGGCGTGAGGTGCAGCAGACAGTGCCGCCGCTGCGGTAGAGAAGTCCCAGCCGCTTATGGCGTTCGGGGTTGTCTATCACCCATACATCAGGCTCGGTGGCTGTACCGCTGAGGTCGGCGCAGCGGCTGTGAGTGACGATATTGTACCACTGCGGCGTTGTGTGGCTTTCGCAGGGGAAATCAGCCAGCAGGGCGGAGCGGTTGTCGATAAGCAGTCCCAGCGTTCCTGTGGGAACAGGCTTGCCCATACTTTCGGATATGCTGCGGAACATTCCGTAGCACCAGAAATCTGTGCAGTATTCTCCGGGAAGAGAGCTGTCGTCCGACAGCGGAATATAAAGAGCGCCGCCGTTTTCTGCCCGTTCGGGATCGTGAGTAATTGCAATACGCTTTCCTGCGGAGCTTATTTCCTTTTCGGTTATTTTTATGTCGATATCAGGGTAAATGTAAAGCTTGTAGCTGTTATGCACCTTGCCGTTCAGGGATATGCGCAGCGCTGCGGTGACAGGCTTGTCGCAATCAACTTTGAACGCTATGCTTTTGGCACGGTAAATCCGCCCGCTGCGAGAAATTATATCCGCTCTGCCGCTGTCAAGCGTTTTGCCTTCGCAGGTAAGTTCCCAGTCGATTTCCTGCACAGAAAGGTCGGCATCGGTGCTTGAAACCAACAGACCGCATTCGATGTTATCCCCGGCAGTGTATACAAATCCGTCAAGCTCGGCAAGCACCACTGTTTCCCCGCAGAAGCTGCGCCATTCCTCCGGCGTGACAAGTCCCTTAGACCTCATATGCGCATTAAGTATACCCACGGTGGCAACGCCCTGACCGGGGAAATCCTGTATATCCAGCAGCTGGAAGCCGCTCATCATAGAGCTTCTCATTGCCGTTTCGATATCACGGCGGTAGCAGTCCACGGCGAGAGCGCCCGAAGCATGGAAGAAGTCTTTCCAGCGGTGGAGCATTCCCGCTTCTTCAAGAGCCTTTCTGTAAGCGGCATAAGCCTCGTGGCGTACCGGGCCCGTGTAGTCCTTTATCTCATCGAAGTCCGGGAAAATCGCATACTGTCCTACCTCGTGGGATATAACCGGAACATGCACCGATATATTGTCCCAGCTTTCCGCCTTGACCTTTTTCATTTCAGTTCCGTATTGTATCATTATCTCGCCGTTTTCGTCCGTCACCTGAGTTCCCCCAAGTGCGGCGGCTTCGTCTATCAGCGGGTCATAGTTATGTATGCTGTTTGGCTGATTTGTCTGGATATGTCCCTGCGGAGCGTCGCACATTGCATAGCTGCCCCGTATCAGCCTGTCATGCCCCAACCGAACGCCGCTGAAAAAATCCTCCTGTTCCAGCACACAGGGAACAAACTGGAAGTTGTTGGAGCCTCCGGCATACAGCTTGTCGGGGTAGCTGTCCTTATATCCGGCGATAAGCTCGTTAAGGCGCTCCTTGCTGCCCCACAGCTCGTTGCCCATGCTCATCATTGCAAAGCTGGGGTGGTGTCCGAATTCACGCAGAATGCGCCAACCCTCCTCGCGGAGAAATATATGCTCCTCGCCGAATTCGTCCGGGATAGTTCCCCAGAACGGAAGCTCCGGCTGGAGATATATGCCGAGAATATCCGCCGCCTCAAACGCAGCCTCGGGAGGGCAGCAGGTGTGGTAGCGATAGTGGTTTATGCCGTATTGTGAGGCCGTTTCAAACACTCTCAGCCACGAATTTACATCAGTCGGCATGAAGCCTGTGTCCGGGAACACCATTCCGTCATGCTTGCCCCGCAGAAACAGCTGCCTGCCGTTTACCAGCAGCGTCCTGTCATCGTGGGAAAGCCTTCGTACTCCCACACGCAGCCGCCGTATATCATTTCCGACAGCTATTTCCAGAATGAGCGTGTTCGGTGTCGTATCGCTCCACAGCGGCGTGTCGGGTGACAATTTTATGTCGCATTCCAGCGGCTTGTCAGCGGTAAATTCCGCTTCCGCACTGCCGCAGCTGCGCTCGCCGCTGTACACATTCAGTTCGGCTCTGCCGCTGTCGCCGGACATTTCAGCCCGTACATGCAGTGTGTGTAGATTTTCGTCGGCATAAGCGTAAACCGCCTCGGCGTATGTACGGTAAGCCTGTAATTCAATCCGCCCCACAATGCCGTTCCAGTTGGTCTGTGTATCTCCTGAGGTCAGATGACCGCCGCCCGTGGGGTAGTCGGTGTTGTCCACGCATACTACCAGTTCGTGCGTTCCTGCGGAAATTCCGCCAAGGGAGTAGCGGTGCGGCGCACACAGCGAGCAGCAGCTGCCGAGCGGCTTTCCGTCAATATACAGCCGGGTCTTTCGGGTGCGCTCCAGAAACAGTGTGATATGCTGCGACGCCATTTCCGCGGAAATATTCACGCTGCGCCGAAACCATGCATAGCCCTCGAATTTGTGCAGGTCTGTCAGGCAGCCGTATTCCGACCGGGTGTTGAGCTTTCCGAGTCCTGCGTTTGAGGTGGAATTCGGCAGCGTAATGCTGTCGGGGTATGCTTCGGGCAGATGGTCGGTCTTGCTTTCGTCAAGATATGCCTGCCACTGTCCGCTTAAATCTGTAATGATCATGTTGACCTCCGTTGCTGTGTTCGGTAAAACACCGAATATGTTTACAGATTTATTATATAAGAAAACACACAGGAAATCAAGCGGTTTTTCACCCGAAAATAAAAAAAGTGCCGGGCAGTTAAAATTAGCCCGGCAATATTTATGAGGTACGCTGTATGACGACAGCAGATAAGTTGACCGATTCAGACTCAGACGGCAAACTGGCTGTTATACAGCTTGGCATAGAAGCCGTTCTGAGCCAGAAGCTGTTCATGGCTGCCCTGTTCGATTATATGACCGTCTTTCATCACAAGGATAATGTCAGCCTCGCGTATGGTAGACAGACGGTGTGCAACGATAAAGCTTGTTCTGCCTTTCATCATTGTGGCGAAAGAATCCTGTATTTTTATCTCCGTGCGTGTGTCAATGGAAGAGGTCGCTTCGTCCAGTATCAGCATAGGCGGCAGACAGAGCATCACACGGGTAATGCACAGCAGCTGCTTCTGTCCTTGGGACAGGCTGCCGCCGTCCTCGCCGATAACCGTGTCATAGCCCTGCGGCATTCTCTTGATGAAGCTGTGTGCGTGTGAAGCCTTTGCCGCTTCGATAATTTCCTCATCGGTGGCGTCCGGCTTGCCCATTGTTATATTTTCACGGATAGTGCCTGATCTCAGCCATGTTTCCTGGAGCACCATACCGTAGCTTTCACGCAGGCTTTTCCGTGTAACGGTGCGGATATCGTTTCCCTCAACATTGACAGCTCCTTCATTCACGTCGTAGAAGCGCATAAGCAGATTAATCAGCGTGGTTTTTCCGCAGCCGGTGGGTCCTACTATTGCCACACGCTGACCCGGCTTTACGTTGAGGTTAAGTCCCTCGATAAGCTTTCTGTCGGGAACATAGGAGAAAGAAACATTGTCCAGCTTCACGCTGCCCTTTACGTCGGTGAGCGTTACGGCGTTCGCAGGCTCGCTGACCTGCGGTTTTTCCTCGATAAGCTCAAAAAGGCGCGCCGCACAGGCAAGAGCGTTTTGCAGCTCGGTGATAACTCCGGAGATTTCGTTGAACGGCTTTGTGTACTGGTTTGCATATGACAGGCAGCATGAAAGCTGACCTACCGTGAAAGCCGCCGCACCCGTTCCTGCGGTGGAAATGCACATGAGCGCACCGCAAAGCGCGACTCCCGCATATACCACGCTGTTGACAAAGCGTGTGGTGGGATTGCTGAGCGAAGAAAAGAAGGTAGCCTTGAGGGAATATTCCGCCAGACGGTCGTTTATTCTGTCGAAATCCTTTAAGGACTGCTCCTCGTGGGAGAACGCCTGAACTACCTTCTGGTTTCCTATCATCTCGTCTATGAAAGCGGTCTGCTGACCCCTTGTTTCGGTTTGGAGCCGGAACATGCGGTAGGTGCGGCCTGCAATGAACCTCGCCACGAACAGCGACAGGGGAGTGGTCACAACTACGACAACCGCAATAGTCCAGTTAATGGTGAACATGAAAACAAGTGCGCCCACAATAGTGGCAACGCCCGTGAAAAGCTGTGTAAATCCCAGCAGCAGACCCTCGGAAAACTGGTCGGCGTCTGCAATAACACGATTCACTATGTCGCCGTAGGGATTTGCGTCGATATAGCTAAGCGGCAGCACCTCTATATGCCTGAACGCCTCGTTGCGAATATCTCTTACAACATGGTAGGCTATTCGGTTGTTTATCGCATTCATCACCCACTGGACAACGGCTGTCACGCCGATAATGACCGCTGTGACGATAAGCTTTTCTGCCACTGCCGAGAAGTCAACGCTGTCCTTTCCCACAATGAAATCAATTGCGTCGCCTATGAGGATAGGTGCATACAGCGTCAGTGCAACGACTATCACCGCAAGAATTATCGACAGAACTATGAAGAACCCATGGCGGCTGATATATTTCAGTACCTTTTTCATGGTTCCCTTGGGGGCGGTTTGCTTGGTTTTTCCGATACCGGTCAATTAAACCGCCTCCTTTCTGAATTGGGAATTGTAAATCTCGCTGTATACCGGGCAGGTTTCCAGAAGCTCCTCATGTCTGCCGATGCCGACTATTTTTCCGTCGTCAAGCACTATTATCCTGTCGGCGTGCTGTATAGACGAGGTGCGCTGGGATACTATGAACACGGTAGGGTTGCTGTCCATTTCGCGTATAGACTTTCGCAGAGCGGCATCTGTTGCAAAGTCAAGAGCGGAAGCGCTGTCGTCCAGAATGAGTATCTCCGGCTTTCTGACCAGAGCACGGGCAATGGTGAAGCGCTGCCGCTGACCGCCGGAGAGGTTCTTGCCGCCCTGCTCGATTTCATAGTCCAGACCGCCCTTGCTTTCGATTACGTCCGCCGCCTGTGCCGTTCCGGCAGCCGCCATTATCTCGTCGTCGGTTGCGTCAGCTTTTCCCCACTGCATATTCTCGCGGATAGAGCCCTTGAACAGCACCGCTTTCTGCGGAACTACGCCGATTTTCATGCGAAGCTCCTCGGGGTCGAAGCTGTCGGCGTTCCTGCCGCCGATAAGCACCTCGCCGCCGGTGGCGTCATAAAAGCGTGGGATAAGGTTCACCAGCGAGGATTTTCCCGAGCCTGTGCCGCCGATTATCCCCACGGTTTCTCCGCGTTTTACCGCAAAGTTCATATCAGTGAGGGCTTCCGCTCCGGCATTGGCATATTTCAGAGATACGTTGCGGAATTCCACAGCGTATTCCTCGCTGCCGTGAATGCCTTTATCCTCGGATATCTTCTGTGAGGAACGAATGTCAAACAGCGCCTGAACACGGTTTCCGCATGCAACGGATTTTGTAAGGCTGATTATGAGGTTTGCCAGCTTGATTAGCTCCACAAGTATCTGCGACATGTAATTGTAAAGCGCCACGACATCGCCCTGTGAGAGCGTTCCGTTGTTTACCTGAACTGCGCCCGTCTGTATCAGCAGGATTATCGCAAGATTGATGATAATATAAGTCAGAGGGTTCATCAGGGCGGATATTCTGCCGACGAATTTCTGCGAAGCCGTGAGTTCGCTATTGTGCCGAGTAAAGGACTGTATCTCTTCCTCTTCCTTGCAGAATGCACGGATAACACGCACGCCTGTGAGGTTCTCGCGGGTTATGCCAAGTACCTTGTCCAGTTTTGACTGCACCTTTTTGTAAAGCGGAATGCACCACAGCATTATACCGAAAATAACCACGGAGAGAGCCGGGATTGCCGCCACAAAGATAAGCGCCGCCCGAACGTTGATGGTGAACGCCATTATCATTGCGCCGAATACCACGAACGGAGAACGCAGCAGAAGCCGCAGCGTCATGTTGACGCCGTTCTGTATCTGGTTCATATCGCTGGTCATTCTTGTGATTAGGGTGGACGTTCCTATTCCGTCTATTTCTGTCCATGAGAGGGATTCGATGTGCCTGAAAAGCTCGTGCTTGACCTTTGCGGAAAATCCCACGGCAGCCTTTGCGGCAAAATACTGAGCCGTGATTGAAAACGCAAGCCCTACAACGCCCAGCCCTATCAGTAGGCATACCATTCCGATAACGTAGCCTCTGTCGCCGTTTGCGATACCGTTGTCGATGATGGAAGCTATAACCAGCGGAACAAAAAGTTCCAGCAGAGCCTCCAGCAGCTTGAACAGCGGGCCGAGAACACATTCCTTTTTGTAGCTCTTTATGTGTACGAGAAGCCTGAACAATTAAATTACCTGCCTTTCTGTTTTTATTTAATCTTGACAAAATATCTATAATAGTATATCATAAAAGAAGAATATTTGAAAGGTATAACCTTCAAAAATAATATACTTTTTTCGTATGGAAATAATATACTGCCAATATGGAGGACAACATGGATCTCAAACAGCTTCGATATTTTGTAACGGTAGCGGAGGAGGGCACGATAAGCGCCGCCGCCAAAAGGCTTTTCATGTCGCAGCCGCCGCTCAGCACGCAGATGAAGCTGTTGGAGAGGGAACTCGGCTGTCCGCTGTTTGAACGGGGTCAGAAGCATATTCGCCTTACCGAAACCGGAAAGGTATTGTACGACCGTGCGCAGAACATTCTCAGAATGGAAGCCTCAATGCGGCAGGATATCGAGGCTATATCCTCTGCGGAACAGAACACTGTCCGTCTTGGTGTGGTGTCATCGGTGATATGCACCAGCGCAGGGGAGTGGATATCCGGCTTTATTTCGGAGAACAGCGGCGTTCGCTTTGAGATAACCGAGGCAAACACCTATTCTCTGCTGGAGAAGCTTCGCACGGACATAATCCATGCAGCGCTTGTGCGCACGCCCTTTGCCGAGAGCGAGTTCGAGGTGCATGGTCTTGTGCGCGAGAAAATGATTGCAGTCTGTTCCGGGAACAGGTATGACGGGGCGGTTACAATGTATGAGCTGTCACAGCAGCCGCTGATATTATACCGCAGGTGGGAAAGAATAATTCTGGAAGAGTTCCGCAGGCTTGGGCTTGAGCCGCACTGCGTATGCCTTTGCGACGACGCAAGGACTGCGGTGGATCTTGCGGAGAGGTCGGTCGGTGCGGCGTTCGTTCCTAATTCCGCAGCCGGACTTACCCACCCGGAGCGGTCTGAATGTCTTGAAATATCAGACTGCACAATAGAAACTGAGATAGTTCTTGTACATAAGCAGAATGCGTATTTCCCGGAAAGTGTTCGATTGTTCATAGATTACCTGCTGAAAACAGTGTAAAATGATTTACTCTCCGCAGCGTAGAATTCGCATAAAATCGCCATATTCTACGTTTCGTGTGTGTTGTTCGGGAACCGATAGTGCTATAATATAGGCAGAAAGGAGGGAGCATATGGATCAGATTAAAATCGGTAAATTCATAGCAGGTGAACGTAAAAGCAAAGGTTATACTCAAAGACAGCTTGCTGATATTCTTGGAATAAGCGATAAGACTATTTCAAAATGGGAGCGTGGAAACGGCTTCCCGGAGGTTTCATTATTGCTTCCGTTATGTAATGAACTGGGGATATCAGTAAATGAACTGCTGGCAGGCGAAAGAGTTTCTGACAGCGACTATCGGGAGAAAGCGGAGGAAAATATGGTAAACTTGGTTAAAGAGGCGCAGGAAAGCAGAAAAAAGTTAGTGTTGTCTGTAATGGTTGTATTATCGACACTAGTCCCGTCAATTACTCTTTTCGTAATTGCAAGCGCTGTATGGATGGAAACATGGCTGAGATTCGTGATTCTTGGCATAGGCATATTGGTGCTGATTGCCGGAATTGTGATTGCGAGCATACTTGACAAAGACGCAGGAGCGTTTGAATGTCCCGAATGTCACGAACGTTTTGTTCCCGACATGAAAACATATATGATGGCAGCTCACACTGCGACAAGGCGCAGAATGCGCTGTCCGAAATGTGGTGCAGTAAAATACTGCAAGCATGTTTTAACAAAGTGATAGTAATGGGCTTGTAAAAAACTACATAAAAGCAGCACCGGGAGATTTTCCCGGTGCTTACTTGTGCTTTATCCGTTTGCTTTCAATTCCAATGTGTTGATATCCGCTGATGAATAGTTCACGACAAATCTTCCGGCAGCCAGTTCAGGAATTTTACTGCCTTCGTCGTAATGCTCAGCAAGGGTTGAAAGCTTCACGCCGCACTGCTTGTAGATTTCCGGCAGAGGTGAGTCATTGGAGATATACAGTAAAAAGTGCAGTCCGGCGATTTTTTCAGAAATACTGTCTTTTCCGCAGTATTTTTCTGCCAATATCAATGCAAGCTCACGAACACGGCGGTAATGCTTTCTCATTCTGTTAATGTGCCTTTCAAAATGTCCGCCTGAAATAAATCTTGCAAGCGTATACTGCTCAAATGCAGGGACGGGACAGGAACAGAATGCCAGACGTTCATTCCAGCGTTCATAAAGTTCCGACGGCAGACAGATGTAGCTTATTCTGACTGACGGCGCTATCGTCATGCTGAACGTGTTCATATAGATAACACGACCCGTCTTGTCCAAACCGAACATCGTGGGGAGCGGCTTTCCTGCCCAGCGGAATTCGCTGTCGTAGTCATCCTCGATGATATATCCGTTTCTTCTGACAGCCCATCTGATAAGCTCCATTCGTCTGGCTATCGGCATAACTATGCCGGTAGGGAAGTGGTGCGCCGGGGAAATATGCACCACCTCGACGTTTTTGTAGTACAGTTCCTCCGCTGAAATACCCTGCCCGTCAAGATCTATCGGAACGCACAAAGCACCGTTCAGGCGGTAGATCCGTGCCGGCTTGTGGTAGCCTGGATTTTCCACCGCATATGTAAGCTTATTTCCGAGAAGCTGAACCAGAAGATTGTTCAGGTATTCCGTTCCTGCGCCGACTATTATGCGGTGCGGCGGCACGTTTATTCCCCGATAAGCCTTCAGATGTGCCGATATAGCCTGCTTCAGCTCAGGCGCACCTCCCGGCGGCACGGGGGAAAGCAGCGCATTTCCTTTTTCCAGAATGACGGTGCGCATTAGCCTTGTCCACACCGAGAACGGAAACAGCAGACTTTCCGTAACCGCCGCTGCCTCCTGTATCGGCTCTTCGCAATATTCGGCGGCGTTTTCGTGCGATTCCGGCTGATGAATCACATCTCCTGCGCTGACATAGTAGCCGCTGCGTTCCCGTGAAGCAATATAACCCTCCGCCAGCAGCTGCGCATATGCGCTCTCTACGGTGACAACGCTTATTCCGAGCCGCTCCGCCTGCGCTCTCTTGGACGGAAGCTTTGCGCCGTCAGGCAGTCTGCCGGAAAGTATTTCAGCCTTTATCTCATCATAAAGCTTTTCGTAAAGGCATTTTTTGCTAAAGCCGTTATCCATGCGCTCGCCCACCTCCGCATTTTCTTCTCTTATTATACATCACCGGATATGTTTTTTCAATAGTATTCCGCTGACATTAATGTAGTTATATAGCATATGTTTTGTAACCGCTCTGTAATATTTTTGTAACCATCTTGACATAAATCATCAAATGATATATAATAAAAGTGGAGCATTAAATGTTTCAATGACAAATTCAAAAAGAAACGGAGAATTATATGTCACTCAAGTCAACAGCGGCAGCACTCATGGCGGCTGTTATGTTCGGTACCGCTTCATGTATATCCGTAAAGGCGTCAGCGGCTTCTTCGGGCGCTCACATCTCGCATGAAAGCGGCTGCTATGATAACACGCAGATTGTCACCATAATAAACGACGGAACGACCGACATCTACTACACCACAGACGGAACTGCTCCCGATATGTCGTCTGCCGTTTACGAGGGAATACCGATAGTCGTGCAGCAGAATACTGTCATACGCATGGCGGAATATTCGGGCAATACCGTTGTAAGCAGCGACAAGGTTTCTATAAAGATACGCAGCGCAGCCCCGTCAGCGTCTGTTGATGGAGGAAATTATACGGACAAGTTCAAGGTAACACTTACCTGTCCCGACCCCGAAGCAGTGATATACTACACCACAGACGGCACTGTACCCACAAAAAACTCAAAAAAATACAAGAAAGCAATAACCATAAGCGAAACCACAACGCTGAAATTCGCTTCCTATTCACCGAATATGTCACGAAGCAAGGTGGTGACCGAAAAGTACGTTATCAGCAGCGTTGAGTTCGACGACCCGCTGTGTCAAGCAGTTTTTGAGCTGGTAAACGAAACCCGTGCCGAATATGGGCTGGAGCCGCTCAAAACACTTCCGGCGCTGACCGAGGCTGCGCAGATACGGGCAAAGGAATATTCCACATATAAGTCGCACTATCGTCCCGACGGAAGCCGCTGGGATACTGTTCTTTCGGCGTACGGTCTGAAAATGAATAAGCGCGCCGAAAATCTCGCATACTATTACAACACGGCAAAGAGCGTGATGAAGTGCTGGATGAACGATTCGTTCCACCGCGGCAATATTCTTGACCCCAATGCGGAGTACATAGGTATCGGGCGTTACAGCAGCGGAGGAATAAACTACTGGTGTCAGCTGTTTATTGGCGGTGAATGATATGTTAAGCAGAATACTTTCGCATTAAACCTGTGAGCAGTGCAGAATACGCTGCGGCTTTGTTGAAAGCGACAGGTGGGAGATACCTGTTTTTGCAGGCAGGGAGTAATGCGGCATTGCCGAGGATCTCGCCCCGGACAATCGGAAATGCTGCTTAGACACATGCGGCAGAATACCCCGAAAGCGTGAAGCCGTACGAACCGGGTTATCCTATCCTTGCAGCGGAAATATAATATAAACGCACAAAGCCTTTGCGGTTTATATGGGCAATGTGCGTTTTTTCATGTGCAGAAATTCCGAAAATGTAAGCTAAACGTAACATTGATGTAAGCTGTGTGTGGTTGAACTTTACATAACAAAGATTTATAATGTAATCACGAGGTGACATGATGAGCATCGAATTCAATAACCTGAAAATATACCGTAACGAAAGCGGACTGACGCAGGAGCAGGTGGCTGAAAAGCTGAACGTATCACGGCAGGCTGTCGCCAAGTGGGAAAACGGCGTTACTCTTCCTGACATAGATAAATGCATAGCGCTTGCAGACCTTTACGGAACGACCGTTGACATGCTGGTGAGGAATATAGTTTCCCACAGCGGTACAAGCAACGGGAAAAAGCATGTGTTCGGCTTCGCAAAGCTTAACGACAAGGGACAGATTACACTTCCGAAGAGCTGCCGCGATGTTTTCGGGCTGAATTCAGGCGACGCTATTCTTGTCCTAGGAGATGAGGATAAGGGTATAGCGCTCATAAAATTTGGAAATCCTCTCGATATTCTTACGCCAAACGGAGGAAATAAGCATGATAGCGGTTCAGTCAAGGGGACTTACAAAAAGGTACAAAGAAAAGGCGGCGGTAAGCAGTCTTGACCTTTCTGTCGAGGAAGGCGAGCTGTTCTCGCTGCTTGGGGTGAACGGCGCAGGCAAAACCACCACGATACGAATGCTGACCTGCCTGTCCGCACCGACCGAGGGAGAGGCTTTCATCTGCGGTCACAATACGGCAAAGGAAAGCGCTGCGGTAAAGCGGCTTGTGGGCATATCTCCGCAGGATACGGCAGTAGCCGGAAACCTTACTGTAAAGGAAAATCTTCAGCTTATGGCAGGTATTTTCGGATTTTCAAAGCAGAAAGCCGAGGAGCGCATTGCCGAGATGACAAGGCTGTTTCATCTTGAGGAAGTGCTGAATGTCCGTTCAAAAACGCTGTCCGGCGGCTGGAAGCGTAAGCTTTCGATTGCAATGGCGCTGATATCGGAGCCGAGGGTGCTGTTTCTGGACGAGCCTACGCTGGGGCTGGACGTTCTGGCAAGGCGTGAATTGTGGAGCGCAGTGAGGTCATTAAAGGGCAAAATAACGATAATACTCACCACCCATTACATGGAGGAAGCCGAGCAGCTTTCAGACCGGATAGCGATAATGGCAGGCGGAAAAATTCACGCCGCAGGAACACTCGCCGAGCTTGAAGCCCAGACCGGAGAACAGGGGCTTGAAAACGTCTTTGTCCGCATTGCCGAACATGCCGGAGGTGCCGAATGATGAAAAGAATACTCACCTTTTCTTCCAGAAATCTGAAGGAAATACTGCGTGATCCGCTGAGTTACATATTCTGCCTTGGCTTTCCGCTGGTAATGCTGGTGATAATGTCCGTGATAAACGACAGTATCCCTCCGCAGGCAAACATGACATTGTTCAATATCGAAAAGCTATCCGGCGGTATTGCTGTTTTCGGGCTTTCGTTCATTATGCTGTTCACCACGCTCAGTGTGTCAAAGGATCGTTCGGGTGCGTTTCTGACAAGGCTTTACGCCTCACCCATGCGCAGCGGCGATTTCATTTTGGGGTATATGCTACCGTGTCTTGCTCTCGCATTTTTGCAGTGCGTCATCTCCTTTGCGGCCTCGATGGCCGTGGGAGCTGCCGCAGGGAGCGGCATACTCAGCGTTGGCGGTTCTCTTCTGGCGATAATTTGCCTGCTTCCGGGCGCAGTATTTTTCATTGCCGCAGGACTGCTGTTCGGTTCTCTTCTCAGCGAAAAGGCAGCTCCGGGCATTTGCTCGGTGATTATTTCGCTGGCTTCGCTGCTGGGCGGCATATGGTTTGACTGCGAAAGTGCAGGGGGAGTTATATTCGACATATGCCGTGTGCTGCCGTTTTACCACTGCGTCAAGGCGGCGCATATGGCAACGGTTCTGGAATTTGACGGTATCGGTGTACATTTGCTCATCTCTGCGGCGTATGCGGCAGTATTTTCGCTGCTGGCTGCATTGGCGTTCCGTTCAAAAATGAAGGCTGATTTGGCGTAATGCCGAAAAAATTACAGGCGTTGCATTGATACGTTTGCAGCGCCTGTTTTATTTGTTTTCGACCGTGTTTTTTTCTCTGAAGCAAAGCGCCAGCAGCGTGAATACAGCCGCACCCGCAAATATTTGCGCAGGATAGACAAGCAAATCCTGCTCCCGAATTATCATAGGCAGCACCGCCAATGCTCCCGCAGGGGGAATATACCGTTTTGCAAGCTTCATGATAACGAGTGCCGCAATTACCGCAATAACCGCCGAAATCGTCAGCGGAAATCTCAGCGCAGCAGTGAACAAAAGTCTGGAAGCAGCCCCGGATAAAGCGCATGCGGTAATTATAATCACCGTTTTGTCGGGATTTTTTCTGACGGCGCTGTTGGGATTTGAGAACTCGGTGAACGCCACCAGCAGGGGAGGAGCAATACAGAAATTCCACCCGAAATGAAGCAGAGGAACTGCAAGTATCGCTGCCGCTGCGGTTCTGACGGCGGCGGATATCCATGCAAATCTGTTCGGAGCGGGCAGCGGCGTGAATTTTTCATGCTCGTATTTCCCAAGCCGTTCAAGCAGAAGCTGTGCCAGTGCGGTGAGTGTTGTCATAGCCACGGCGGATATCGGGTAGACGATGGTTTCCGTGTCCATAAGTATCGGCAGCGCAGCTGCGGATATCATCGGCGCAAAGTTGGTTCGGGACAGGAGAAGCAGAAGCTGACAAATGCCGTATGCGGCGGCAAGGTTTGCCGCTTTGGGCAGCGGACTGTACCTCACGAAAAGTATCCCAAGCAGGGAACAGACCGCTATCAGCAGTATCATCCTTCCTCGGCTGACCCTCCACGACTGCTTCGGCGCTGCCAGCGCACCCACTGTGAGTGCGGTTATCTCCGGGAATATAATCTCCTTTTCTCCGGTAAGCTCTGCCGTTCCCACCATAGCCGCAGCCAGAATAACGCAAAGCCCCGTTCTCGACAGAAAGCTCTTTGTGTCGGCAGTCACTTGTCATACTCTCCGTACTCGCAGCCGACTTTTTCCGCACACATATCATCTATCAGGAACAGTTTTCCTTTGTAATCTCTGCCGTAAAGCTTTATCCTGCCGCGTCCCGTGCCGCCGTTCCACAGATGATTGTGGCGCTTAACGCCGTCCGGCGCTTCATAGTTCACAAGAAGCATTTCCGACTTGTCGCAGTGTATACGGCAGTCGATTTTTCCGTAAACGGAGGTCTGTGCGACATGCCATATCACTTCGGTTTCTGTTTCGGTGCAGTCAAATTTTGTCTGGGTAAGCAACGCCGGCTTGGAGAAGTTGAATTCGTACTCCCTGCCCTCGTACCAGAACGCCGACAGCAGACATCTGTCCAGCGGTTTTCCGGCTATCACCGGTCTGCCGCCGCCTATGTCAAATACGCTGTTTTTCAGCTTTTTTCCCGTCAGATTGCTGAAAAGATCGTTTGAGGACAGCCAGAGCCACGGAGATGTGAAATCTCTGCCCCAATTTTTATCGGCATAGCCGTAGCAGTTTTCCGGCTTTACTATGTACCGTTCACCCTCGTATGTCACTGTTCCGGAATATGCGGTTTTCATTCCTTCCGCATGCCAGTACATGTCAAAAGTCTGAGCCAAACGGAACGGTCTGGCTGCGCCATAGCCGACATTGAACGCTATCTGCTTGTCCACTCTGAGATCCCAGCTCATTTCTCCGGGGTCACACATGTATTCCGGGCGTGCTTTGCATTCCTCCTCGCTCAAGGAAACGCTTCCTCGAAGCAGGTAATCCGAAGCAAAGCAGTCCGCCGCCATGACGGAATACGGAGCGTTGCTGCTGACAGTCACATTATTCCAGCCGAAGAAACGATGTATCTGCTTCGCATTTTTACCCCAGCTGCCTGCTTTCACCATGAGATATGACGGCTTCATACCGTTGTCATGGTTGAACGGAAGCTGCCCGAATATAGGGACATTGCCGCCGAATGCAGGGTTGCACAGAAAGAATTCTATAAAGAAAGAACGTTCCTCGCCTGTTTTTTCGCTTCGTCCGGTAAAGCTGTGCCACCACCAGTCATACCCTTTGCTGCGGAGCGGCCCCTTCAGCATAAAGGCGTCACGGTCAAGATCATGGATATTAAAGGTCATAAAAACATCTCCTTAATCGTCCGGTATGTACTTATCAGGAACTGCCATGGTAATTTATAACCGTTACTTTGATTCGATACGCACGGAGTGAGCGACAGCGAACGTATGTGCGAGGATTTTTGATCTATAATAATTGCTCTGCAATTATTATATCATGACCGTAAGGGCATGATATAATTATCCGATACGCACGGAGTGAGCGGAAGCGAACGCATGTGCGAGGATTTTTGATTTATAATAATTGCTCTGCAATTATTATATCATGACCGCAAGGGCATGATATAATTATCCGATACGCACGGAGTGAGCGACAGCGAACGTATGTGCGAGGATTTTTGATTTATAATAATTGCTCTGCAATTATTATATCACATAAAAATTTACAAGTCAATAGCCAAAATATAACAATTAGACAAATACAAGGATAAAATTTGACAAGCGTTATTATCTTTCTGTAAAAATATCATAATTCCCAAAGTCAATTTTCATCTATTTTTCACCTAATGCTTATTGACTTTAACAAAAAATCAGTTATAATAATAATAGTTGGCTAAGAAAACATAGAGAATGGAAGCTTACGACAGAGAAAGGAATTATTAACTATGAAGAACAGTAACAACAACACCTACATGTTCAAGGGCAATGAAACCATCAAGAGCGTGAATGATGCATCGTTCATGTTCGGCAAGTACGTTTGCAAGGAGCTTGAGGCAATAGGCATGCGTTCGTCCTATCGCCATGTTATGAAGCCTCTGATGGAGCAGGACGGCATGACCCAGCTTGAGCTTGTAAACCTTACGCAGCTCAAGGCTCCCACCATCAGCATCACTCTGCGCAACATGGAGCGCGAGGGTATCGTTCGCCGTGAGAAGAACGATATCGACCGCCGTGAAACCCATGTTTATATCACCGAAAAGGGCAGGGAAATGCACAAGAAGATACTGGAGGCGTTTGACCGTGCAGAGAGCGTAATGCTTCAGGACGTTTCCGAAAAGGAAATGGCAACCGCACGCAAGATACTCGCCAAAATGACCGAAAATCTTCGCAAGGAACTGGGAGTAGACACCGTTGACTAAGGTTCTGAAATATCTCAAAAAATACTGGTATTTTGCGCTGCTGTCCCCATTGTTCATGATACTCGAGGTGGGCATGGATCTTATTCAGCCCTCTCTGATGTCAAAAATCGTGGACGAGGGAATAGTCACCGGGAATATCGACTTCATTGTGGAGCTTGGCATTCAGATGCTGATCTTCACGATAATGGGCTGCGCAGGCGGTATTTTGTCCGGCGTTTTCGGCAATCTTGCGGCGCAGAATTTTGCCAACGATCTGCGCAAGGACGCTTTCGCAAAGGTCATGAAGATGTCCTTTCAGCAGACCGATAAATTCACTATCGGCTCACTGGTAACAAGATTGACGAACGATGTCACCGCCTGCCAGGATTTTGTAAGCATGGCGCTCAGACAGCTGGTTCGTACCCTTATGCAGTTCATCGGCGGCATTGTGATGGTACTTTCCATCAATGCAACTTTCGGCTATATTCTGTTGTTCACATTGCCCGTACAGATCGTTGTTATCATTCTTGTCCTTCGTAAGGGCGCACCGCTGTTCAGCGTGGTTCAGGGAAAGCTTGACCGCGTAAACTCGGTGGTGCAGGAGAATGTCAGCGGCGCTCGTGTCGTAAAGGCTTACACCCGTGAAGAATACGAATATGACCGCTTCTGCAAGGCAAACGACGATCTGGTGTCAACTAACCTCAGAGTACAGAAGCTTATGGCGCTGCTTGTGCCTATACTTTCGATACTGATGAACGCTTCGGTCATTGCCGTGATTTACATCGGCGGTGAGCCTGTACGTTCGGCAGCGGCTTCTGTCGAGGTCGGCAGCATCATGGCGGCGATCACCTACATCACGCAGATACTCATGTCCATGATGATGATTGGCATGATGTTTCAGCAGGTGACAAGGGCGGTGGCTTCCGCCAACCGTATCCGCGAGGTGCTGGAGGCAGATCCCGTCATTGCCGACGGAGAATTTTCCGGAGAATGCCCGGAAAACGGAACGGTGGAGTTCCGCAATGTTTCGTTCAGATATCCCGGCGTACAGAGCGGAAACGTCCTTACAGGGGTAAATTTGCGTGTGAATAAGGGCGAAACCGTTGCGATACTCGGTGCGACAGGCTGCGGCAAAACCTCGTTGGTCAGCCTTATTCCGAGGTTCTACGATACCACCGAGGGCGGTGTGTTCGTAGACGGCGTTAATGTCAAAGATTACAAGCTGGACGACCTTCGCCGCAGAATAGGTTTCGTTCTCCAGAAGAGCGAGCTGTTCTCCGAAACAATCGAGCAGAATATCCGCTGGGGCGACCCCAATGCTTCTGACGAGGCTGTGCGGCGTGCAGCGGGAATAGCTCAGGCAGATGAGTTTATAAGCGGATTTACAGATGGCTACAAGGATATGATCACCGAAAAGGGAAGCACCCTGTCGGGCGGACAAAAGCAGCGGTTATCCATTGCAAGGGCAATAGCCAAGAACCCGGAGATACTGATCTTTGACGACAGCATGTCTGCGCTTGACCTTGCGACCGACGCAAAGCTGCAAAAGGCTCTTCGGGAGGAACTGAAGGGAACAACCGTTATAATGATTGCTCAGCGTGTTGCCAGTGTAATGCGTGCGGACAAAATTGCCGTTATTGACAACGGAAAAATCGCAGCATTCGACAACCATGAAAATCTCATGAAATCCTGCGAGGTTTATCGTGACATCTACAATTCGCAGATGAGAGAGGGGGCTGAGCAGGTTGGCTGAAAAACAAGCTCCCGTAGTCAACCTAAGACCGGGCGGTCCCGGCGGCCCAGGCGGTCCCGGAAGAGGACCCGGGCACGGCCCACCCGGAATGATGCCCGGAGAAAAGCCTAAAAATCTGAAGGCTACCCTCGGCAGAATTCTTACATACATTGGCGAGAACCGCAGTTTAATCATTGCGATGCTGGCTGTAATGCTGCTGGCAACATTGCTTAATGTAATTGCGCCCACGATACAGGCTAACGCTATTGACGCCATAGCCCAGCTTGACGGAAATTCACTGGTTATGTGGCTTGTCATTCTGGCGATAGTTTACTTCAGTTCTTCAATATTCACATATTTCCAGAACTTATTTGCGGCAATGCTGTCGCAGTATACTGTTAAGGTGATGAGAAAGGACTTGTTTGCCCGTATCTCACGGCTGCCGATAAAATACATGGATACCCATAAGCACGGCGATATCCTGAGCCGAATGACGAATGATGTCGAAAATGTGTCAAACTCTGTTTCACAGTCTTTGGGCTCGTTGATTTCCGGCGTGATAATGCTGGTGGGCTGCTTTGTCATGATGTTGGTTCATTCATGGCTGATGACGCTTGTCAGCATGATAACCATTGTTCTGACGCTGGTTGTAACAAAGTTCCTTTCAAAGTTCATGAGAAAGTACTTCCCGATGCAGCAGGCAAAACTGGGACAGCTGAACGGACAGATTGAGGAATCGGTCAGCGGCTGCAAAACCGTAAAGGCTTTCACACATGAGGGCAGGATCTGCGAGGACTTTAACCGCACAAGCGACGATCTGAAAACCGTCGGAATTAAAGCGCAGATACTCGGCGGAGTTATGGGACCATGCATGAACACCATAGGAAATTTCGGCTTTCTGCTTATTGCGGTAGTCGGTGCGGTTCTGGCTTCCAGACCCGAAACGGATATGTTCTACATATCCATAGGTACTATACAGGCGTTCATCACTTATTCCAAGCAGTTCACACGTCCCATCAATGAAATCGCAAACCAGTACACGCAGATACAGTCAGCACTTGCAGGTGCTGAGAGAGTATTCGAGGTAATGGACAGCGAGCCTGAGGACAAGGGCGGAAACGAACCGTTTGAAATAGAAAACGTTCATGGCGACATCAATTTCAAGAACATTGACTTCTCTTATATCAAGGGAGAGCAGGTACTCAAAAACTTTGACCTATGGGTTAAGAGCGGTCAAAAGATAGCGATAGTTGGCGCTACCGGAAGCGGCAAGACCACGGTTGTAAATCTGCTGACCCGTTTCTACGACATAGACGGCGGTATTATTACTCTGGACGGTCAGGACATTCGCAATATTCCGGTTAAGAAGCTTCGGGGCAGTATAGGAATAGTGCTTCAAGATACCGTCATATTCTCGGATACGATAGCCGAGAATATCAGATACGGCAGAACAGACGCAACGGACGAGGAAGTGATTGCAGCCGCAAAGGTTGCGCGTGTTGACGACTTTGCGTCAAAGCTTTCGGACGGCTACAAGACAATGCTGACTGAGGGCGGAAGCAATCTCTCTCAGGGACAGCGACAGCTTATTTCCATAGCAAGAGCAGTTCTTGCCGATCCGAAGATACTGATACTTGATGAAGCTACCTCAAGCATTGATACCAGAACCGAGATGCATATTCAGGAGGCAATGGTTGCGCTGATGAAAGGCAGAACAAGCCTTATCATTGCACACAGATTGTCAACGATCCGTGACGCCGATAAGATAGTGGTTATCAAGGGCGGAAAGGTTGTTGAAGCAGGCGACCATGAAGAGCTTCTGGCTCAGAAGGGCTGCTATTACGACCTTTACCAAAGCCAGTTTGCAGGAATTGCAACATAAGCTTACCCCCGGACAAATTAGTCCGGGGGTATTTGTATGCAAAAATTAAGTGAGGGGCGAAGAACCCCTCACTTTATTATCCGTAATCAACAATTACTGATAATCCACAACATTTACCCAAGACAGCAGGAACTCACGTTCTTCCTTTTTACCCTTGACGGACTGAGAAGCGGCAACTATCGGCAGCCATTTCTGAATGTACTGCTTAGCTGTATCGGTTTCCTTGCTGAACAGCTCGAGATACTTTTCGGCGGTGTCCTTGTCATTATTGAGGTAGAACAGAAGATAGGTGCGTGCAACGTCAGCGGAAGCGTTTCCTTGAGTTGCGTGCGACCAGTCGATTATATATGCGGTGCCATCGTCCTTAACGATGATGTTGGAGGGGTTAAAGTCGCCATGGCAAACCTTATTATGCTTCGGCATACTTTCCAAACGTGTATGAAGCTCATAACGTGTTGTAGCGTCAAGGTCAGTTTCGCTTATCTTGCGGTTCATCTTGTCTTTGAGTTTGTTCAACTGGGGGCATTTTGCGGAATGTACCTGTATCTGCAAATCTACAAACATCTTCAGATATTCGTCCTTCTTTGCAGGATTTTCTTCCATAAGCTGAGCCAGAGTTTTGCCCTCGATGAATTCGGAAACGATAGCCCATTTACCGTCTACGGTCTTTACTTCAAGCACCTTGGGGACATTGATACCTATATCCTCAACGCGTGCCTGATTGAGCGCCTCGTTCAGTACATCAGGCTTTGCATAGCTACCGTCAAAAACCTTGACCAGTGTATTTCCCTCACGATAAATGGTTTTGCCGGGTCTTACTGCTAACACATTTTCAGACATTGCTTTTTTCCTCCTGTTATTTTATATATTGGCGACATCAGACGCCAGTTATACAAAGACACAAAGCCGGGCACGGGCTTATTGCTCCATGCCCGGCTGCGTTTAATCAGTACGGGGTGAATTAAGGTTTACAATCAAACCTTTTCGTTTGTACCATAGTAAGCATTGAGGTACATCTGCTTGATTTCCTTCATCAGCGGATATCTCGGGTTAGCACCGGTGCACTGGTCATCGAATGCCTGCTCGGTCATAGCGTCCAGTCTGTCGAGGAAGTCCTTCTCGTCGATGCCGTAATCCTTGATCGTCTTCTTGACGCCAATTCTATCCTTCAGCTCGTCGATCTTTGCGATAAGACCTTCAACCTTAGCCTCATCGTTCTTGCCTGTTACGCCTAAGAACTCGGCAACCTCAGCATAGCGGCGGAGGGTCTTGGGGTGGTCATACTGAGAGAATGTACCCATCTTAGCGGGAGCCTCTGCACTGTTGAAGCGGATAACCTCGTCGATCAGCAGTGCATTTGCGATACCGTGCGGCAGGTGATGGAACGCACCCAGCTTATGAGCCATAGAGTGGCAGACACCGAGGAATGCGTTTGCAAATGCCATACCTGCCATTGTAGCAGCGTTTGCCATGTTCTCACGAGCCGTGGGATCGTAAACACCGGAGATAGAGCTGTCATAAGCCGCAGGCAGATTCTCGAATATCAGCTGAAGCGACTTGAGAGCAAGACCGTCTGTGTAAGGAGTAGCCATAACGGAAGCATAAGCCTCAAGGCAGTGAGTAACTGCGTCAATACCGGAAGCAGATGTCAGACCTCTCGGGCCGGTCTTCATCATATCTGCGTCAACGATAGCCATCTTGGGCATCAGCTGATAGTCAGCCAGCGGATACTTTACGCCGGTGTTCTGGTCGGTGATAACTGCGA